>PXEI01000465.1 GCA_003564775.1 Spirochaetaceae bacterium | reverse complement strand
GGCAGGATGTACCCGACAGTGCTGTTGCGGACGAGACATCTCCCAGGGGCGACATCCTTGTTGACTCGGTTGCCGAGTTCACCAATGGACCAATTGAGAAAAGCTCACCGGTTCTGGCAATTGCCGTTGTCGGAGAAGACCTGGATCCAGAAGAAGAACAGGATCTACTGAGCGAGGTGACTCAGCTGCTGACTGAAGATTTTGTCGAGGTGAACAAGACGATTGTGCAGTTCTGATGAGTACCGTCGGTGCGCTCATCAGGACACTCCGTAACATATCCGAACGGAGCACACCGCCAGCTGCAGATGACATGGCCCTTGCGTTGAAGGCTGCCTGTGCGGTCTTGGACAACGAGGGTGCACAGCTGCGACCGGCAGACTCAGGCGGGCTTCCTGGTGGGGTGGTGTATCTGCGGCCGGAGCTGCCGCTTGTAGCACTACCAGATATCCATGGACGGGTAGAGCTGGTTCTGTCGGCGCTTTCTGCCTCGTATCCGGACCATGGAGTTGATGAGCCGCTGCTCTATGCTCTGGACTCCGGGCGTGCACAACTTCTTTTCGTGGGTGACTACGTGCATGCCGAGGCCCGGGCACGAGATCGCTGGATGCACGCATTTGAGGAGTTCACCGGCGGTTTTAAGAAACACGCGGCCATGGATCAAGAAATGAACGAGAGCCTGGGCGTGCTGCAGGTGTTTGGTTTGCTCAAACAGGCCTACCCTGACAACGTGCACGGACTCAAGGGGAACCACGAGAACATCAGCAATGAAGAGGGTGAAGGGAATCATGCGTTCGGTAAGTTTGTGCTTGAAGGGGCGATGGTCGCCGAGTACATGCAACGTTTTTACCCCGGGGCACCCCTGGAGGCAGTGTACCGGCTGGAAAAGTCTTTGCCGCTCCTTGCGGTCGGATCATCTTTTCTTGTGAGTCATGCCGAGCCCGCACGGTTCTTTGAGCGCGAGGAAGTTATTGAGTACCGAAGCTCTCCCGACGTTGTCGAGGGTTTGACCTGGACCGACAACGACCAGGCCGAGCCTGGATCGGTATACGCCATGCTGGGTCACTACCTGCGGCACTGCGAGCCGCAGGAGGCTGTCTATTTGGGTGGACATCGACCCGTTGAGAACCTCTATGCTCTCCGGGCTGGCGGGCGATATGTACAGTTTCATAATCCATCACGCTACATTGCCGCAACGCCCCCGGTGAACAGGTTGTTTGATCCCGAGCGCGATGTGTTGGAGCTCAAAAAGAATAAGGTGCTCTTTGATGGCTAAGGCGATTGAGTCTATTGGAAAGTATCGCGTCCTCAAACAACTGGCCCAGGGCGGTATGGGTGCGGTCTACACCGCGCAGCACCCGACGCTTGACCGTACCGTCATCATTAAGAAACTAACCCTGCGGGGAAGTGCGGACATTCGCGAACGGTTTAGGCGAGAGGCGCAGATCATGATGGATCTGCGAAATGACGCAATAGTCGATGTCTACGACCATTTTCGAGAAGGCTCGTCGTACTACATCGTTCTGGAGTATGTCGACGGTGTTTCGCTTGAAACCCTCATACAGCAGCGGCGCTACCTTCCCAGTGCCATGGCTCTGCTCATTGTCCGGGAGGTCTGTCGTGGCCTGGCATATGCTCACGAACGGGGAGTGGTGCACCGCGATATTAAACCTGCCAATATTCTTATTTCGAATGAAGGCGAGGTGAAGCTTGTCGATTTCGGCATTGCGACAATTCACACTGGCGAGGCACCGTCCGAGCTTACCCGCGAGGGTATGACCCTGGGGACGCCTAGCTACATGGCTCCTGAGCAGTTTCACAACACCCGTGCGGTGAACCACCGGGCAGACATCTACTCTGTGGGCGTTGTGCTGTACGAAATGGTTACCGGGAAAAAGCCGTATCCGTCTTCATTCTCGGCCGAGGTCGTGGCCAAGATTCAGAAAGGTCGATATCTACGCCCGCGGCGAGTGAATCCACAGGTCTCGGTGTTTGCCGCCAGGCTCATTCGGCGGCTGCTCAAGCCGCGGCAGGAACGACGTTTTGCAGATCTAAACCAGGTGATCCGTCGCATTAACCGGCATTTGAGGCTGAAGCCTCATGGGCGTGCTACAGCGCAGATCAAGCGCTATGTGGCGGGAGAGGAGACGGCGGGCCAGGTCCGACGGAGCAAGGGCTTTGTCGCGGCGGTGGTGCTGCTGTGTGCGTTGCCAGTAGCGCTTGGGGCGGCCTGGGGCGTGAGCCAGGGCTATCATCGGGAGCTCTTTATGCCTGGAGAGTATGGAGCGCTGGATGTCACCGTCCGGGTGAGAAAACTCAATAGAGATGTGCGCGACATACAGGTTACCGGACATCTGTTCGTTGACGACAACGACAGCATTCCAGCAGTTCCCAACGGGCGGGTTCAGTTTGCAGCTGTGCCGGAGCTGGAAACGCAGCAGTTTTACGTATTTAACGCTCCGCGGCGGCAGCTTCCTGCAGGAGCATATCGGCTGAAGGTGGAGACCGGCGGCTCGGTATCGTGGCACGCTTTTGAGTTGGCCTCCATTCGTCAGCTGAGTAGTTCTCGCTTCGTGGTGCCTGGTCGAGCCGAGAACGCGGAACGGATTACGGCTGAGTTCCTGGAACTCCTTGAGCTTCCACTTGTGGTAGATTTTGACGTACGCGACCGCACGACCGGACGGCGGCTTGGCGACTCAGTACGGGTTTCGGTACTTGTTGGGAATCGTTGGCGTGCATGGAACGAGCAGCTTGGAGTCGAGTTGCGGAGCGGTAGCACCTACCGCTTTCGGTTTGAGCATTCAGACTATAGGCCCAAGGAATTTAGTCTGGCGCTCAATCCAGAGCAGACTCGGTTGCTGCTCAACGTTGGGCTGGCGGCAAGAACCGAGCAATGAGGAGTAGAGGATGTCGATACTGATCCGTCGCTTGGTGTATCTTTCTATGGGAGTTTTGGGTGGCCTTGCGGTGTGGCCCGCAGTGGAGCTCATGCTCAGCCTACAGCACCTCTTTTCAACCTACCTCTTGTTCAGTCTCAGCTCAGGGGCCATTTTTGGGGCTATCATGGGCGGCTTCTTTGGCATGATTGACGGCATGATTGCCGGGGTCACGCGGCGAATTCTAAGTGGGGCGGGCCTTGGGGTGCTTATAGGTGCGGGTGGAGGCGCCTTAGGGTTTTTTATCGGCCAGATGGTTCTGTTCCTGCTCAGTGATCCTGACTCGGTAGGTATTGCGTTCTCACGGGCGCTCGGTTGGGCGGTCCTGGGATTATGTGTAGGGGCTTCCGAGGGTATTCGGCGAGTTTCATGGCGGCGCGCCGGTGTGGGAGTTGTTGGCGGCTTTTTCGGAGGCTTGCTTGGTGGTGCGGCCATTGAGATTGTGCCGTACTGGCTCCCTGAAGTCGTGGCGCGTCCGGTGGGTCTTTTGTTGTATGGACTTTTTGTGAGTGGCATGTATAGCCTGGTCGAAAGCCGACAGAGTACCGGTCTGCTACGCCTCTTGAATGGTTTGCACAAAGGGAAGGAGTTTATCCTCAATCAACGTAGTGTTGGCATTGGGGAATGGCGAGGGAACGATGTGTTTCTCTCTGGCTATGGCCGAGTTGCTGAAAGACACGCAGAGGTGAGGGAGCTCAAGGGTCAGCTTACACTCTTGGCATTGAGCGAGGATCACCCGACCAAGGTTAATGACAAACACGTTGTGGCTAATGCGCAGCAGGTACTCAAGTTTGACGATGTGATACAGATTGGAACCGCCAAGTTTCTGTTTCGACCACTCCTGCTTCTCATGGTGGCGTTTCTTGGTACGTTGGTGGTTGGCCCTGGCCGGTTGCAGGCTCAGAATCTTCGCGTTGCGCAGGTGAATACGGCCGGTTTGCTGACTCACCAAACGGTAGACATATACCTTGGCATTACCGACGCCGACGGCAGTCCCATTGAGGGTTTGAGCGCGGATCATCTGCGAGTCTACGAGTCGTCCGATGGGGAGACATACATCGAGGTTCCTGTTCTGGAGGTGGAGGAGCGCGCCGCTGAAACCGAGGGCATCACGGTGCTCTTGCTTGTAGATAACTCCGGAAGTATGTACGACACCCCAGGTGGTAGGCCGACCCAGGATCCAGGCGAAACACGAATGGCCGGAGTGAAGGCTGCGATACGTAGCTTTCTCCAGGAAATTGATAATCCCAGAGACCGCGTAGCGCTGGCCGAGTTCAATACACACTACAGGCTGCTGACCGAGGCTACAGACTCACTGCGCACCGTTGAGCTCTTACTTGAATCAATTATGCAGCCGGACTCGGACGAGGCCTACACCGAACTGTACAGGGCAATTTCCTTGGCGACAGAAAGTCTGGAGACGGCCGAGGGTAGGCGAGCGCTCCTTGTTCTTACAGATGGTGAAAACTATCCATTCACGGTGTATAGTGGTCAGCCGCATCCGGAGTATGGAGAAGAGGTTGTTACTGCGGGGGAAATGCTTGATCAACTGCAGCGTAGCGCGGTTGGGGTATTTGGTATTAGCTTTGCAGGTGGCACCGATCCTATGCTCCAAGAGATCGCTGGCACTGGCGGGGGGCTCGTCTACGACGCCGCCGATGGCCATGAGCTCGGAGTAATCTACTCCGACATTCGGGAACGCATTCTTCAAGAGTACCGCGTACGCTACCGGGCAACCATAACACCCACCGAGCAACGCTACCTGAGGGTAGTTATGGAGAGCCCATTGGGCAGAGCCCAGCAGGAACGTAGCTACTATGCAGGAACCCTCTTTGGCCTCCCGCGCGAAGATTTTGGCCCCCTGTTTGGTATCCCTTTTCTGGTTGCAGCGTTGCTTGCCGCCGCTCTTGCACGGCTGCGGTTTCTCAATCGGCGTGGCTCGGCGAATGTTGAGATTTTAGACCCGCGCGGCCGGTCCACCCAGGTGCTTAATCTAACCGGACAGCAGACCGTTATCGGGGCGAGTGCTGAGGCAGATATCACGCTTAGCCATTCTCCGGACATGCAAGATAGACATGCAACCATTGTATTTGATGAAAAGAAGGGCAGCTACACCGTTGTGAGTGTGCAGCCCGTAGCGGTGAACAACCAACCGACAACACGGCGTAACCTTGAGCCGGGTGATGTCATTCAGTTGCCGGGTGTGACCGTGGTTTTTGACCGACCTGAGCAATCAGATGCCTCGGAGCAGTCCGAATGATCTCATAACCGCACGTTTTTCTTGCGATCTTGACCTAGTCTTAACACAACTCCGACTCAGTCTGGACACGCCTTGCGTACACTCAGTGTATCAAAGCAAGGAGGAAGTGAAATGAAAAAACTTCTATTGAGTATGTTGTTGATTGGATCGATGAGTCTTCTCTTCTTCGCCTGTGAACCGGTGGAAGGAGACTTCGGTGAGCCACTGGATCAGCCGATGGAGCAAGACGACAGCTTTTAATGTTGCGTTGATCAAACATGAGTCACAAATAGGGAGTACAACAGTGCAACAGAAAAGAAGAACACAACGAGCGGTTACCCCGCTCATTATGGGTGCCGTCATTGGGGCGTTGAGCATGGTTCTTGCAGCGCCGGTCCTTGCTCAGACCGGTTTCGAGGCACCGCCTCAGCAAGCACAGATAGACGTGAGTGACGGCGAGCTGGCTAATTTTGCGGACGCAATGGGCGACCTGCAAGAGATTCAGTTTGAGGCTCAGACCGAAGTAAATGAGATGGTAGAGAGTTCCGAACTCGATACCGCACGCTTCAACGAGATTCACAACGCCTTGAACAATCCTGAGTTTGACATGCCTGCCGACGTCAGCGATGGCGAGCGTAACACCTATGATAGCCTTATTGGTTCCATTGGTGAGGTTGAGCAAGCGATGCAGGCCGAGATCCAAACGGTAGTGTCCGAGGCTGGGCTTGAGGTTGAGCGTTTCAACGAGATAGCCATGGCCGTTCAGAGTGATCCTGAGCTCTTTGAACGCCTCCAGCAGTACATGGAG
>PXEI01000325.1 GCA_003564775.1 Spirochaetaceae bacterium | reverse complement strand
TGGGTTGCACAAAATCGGGGTTCACCGCAATTTCAAGGCGGGTCTTCTTCAGAAGATTCACCTCAATCTCGACGCCACGGTACGATTCACTGTAACCTTTTTGCTGTCCGCAGCCCATCGCGTTCGTTACGGACATCTTAAAGATTCCAGACTTGTACAACTCTTCTTTAACTTCGTTCAGCTTATGCGGCTGAATGTAGGCAATAATCAATTTCATCGCTTTTTCCTCCGCGGCTTACATGTTGCTGAAGATCTGGAATCCACTATAGGACTCCATCCCATGCTCGCTAATATCCAGTCCCATGAGCTCTTCGGTTTCGCTCACCCGTAGTTTCTTGGCAGCCTTCAGGACACTAAACAGTGCAAAGGCCGTACCCAGTGTCCAAGCCATGACGGCTACCACACCAATCAACTGTATCACGAGCTGCCCAACGCCACCGCCGAAAAACAGTCCTACTACATCGGGATCGTTCACTCCGTTCGCAAAAAGTCCCACAGCCAGGGTACCCCATACGCCGCAGACACCATGCACCGAAACGGCACCAACCGGGTCGTCAACATGGAGCACTTTGTCGATGAACTCAACCGAAAGGATTACCAGTATTCCACCCAGGAACCCGGTGAGTACCGACATCCCCGGCCCTATGACCCAGGTACCAGCGGTGATGCTTACAAGGCCTGCAAGCGCACCGTTCAGTGCCATACTTGGATCAGGCTTGCCAAACCACTTCCAGGAAGTGAACATCGCTCCAACTGCGCCAGCTCCGGCTGCCAGAGTAGTGGTTACGGCCACATGCGCAATGTCAAGATCGGTACCTGACAAGGTGCTACCACCGTTGAACCCGTACCATCCAAACCACAGGATAAATACACCCAAGGCTGCAAGCGGAATGTTGTGCCCCGGAATGGCCTTAACCGAGACCTTACCGCCCACCTTGGTGTACTTGCCACGGCGCGCTCCAATCACTACAGCGCCAGCGAACGCAGCCCATGCACCAACAGAGTGCACAACGGTTGAACCGGCAAAGTCATGGAATCCCATTTCGCCAAGCCATCCACCGTCTGCCCAGATCCAATGGCCTGAGACCGGGTAGATCAACGCTGTAATCACCACGCTGTACAGGAGATAACCTGCGAACTGTGTTCGTTCGGCCATAGCTCCGGAAACGATGGTTGCAGCGGTAGCTGCGAACACCACCTGGAACATCCAGTCGCGATACAGAACATGATCTGCACCGGCCAGGAAGAACTCGCTGCCGCCGATAAAACCACCAACAGAGACACCATACATGAGAGCCCAACCGACAGCCCAGTAGGCGATAGCGCCGACCGAGAAGTCCATAAGGTTCTTCATAATGATGTTGCCTGCATTCTTTGCTCTGGTGAGACCGAGCTCGACCATTGCAAATCCTGCCTGCATGAAAAACACCAATGCCGCTGCAACGATCAGCCAAATCATGTCAAAGGCTTCGCTGTACAACGCAAGGGTTTCTTCGACCGCCATTTCCTGAGCAAAGGCGCTTCCGCCTCCTAACAGCAGGCCAATAACGACCATAGCCGGAACCATTATCTTTTTCATGGTTCGTAATCCTCCTCGCGAATAATCTTGACTCCAAGATTGCAATATCAGTGCCAAGACAACTATGTGGGGGACTATATTTATTAAAACGTTCAGGTATAGAGATTTACTATTCACTACTCATGGGTACCCAGGCGAAAAGAAATTACCGACAGGTGCATACCCCAGTATTATACTACGCGTACGTAGGTAAATGTGTACTACCCTACGTATGTGTGTGCTAGAGACCGTGAGCTACATGAGAGGAAGTTCGGTTTGACAGGTCCTATCCGCGCCCTTTGTAATGGCGCGGATCTATATCGTGCTTGTGAATACGCAACCCCATGACACGTTCGGTGACCCCAAGGAGCCTGGCAGCCTTAGCCATGTTTCCTTTGGTTGACTTCAGTGCATCAAGGAGTAACTCACGCTCAATGTTGCTTAACGACTCATCAAGCGTGCCTCGCAGCCGTGTGTCAGTGGACTCCGCTGACTGAAGAGTAGGTGGCAAATGATGGGAGTGGATAACTTCATCTACCGAGAGCAGTACCGCCCGCTCGATGCAGTTCTCGAGCTCACGCACATTTCCCGGCCAATGATAGTTCATAAGAAGATCTATAGCCGGTGTAGAGATACGTCGAATGGCACGGTCGTTCTGAGTGGCATACTTATCTATGAAATGATCGGAAAGCAACAGGATATCACTTTTTCGATCTCGTAATGGTGGTATATGAATAGGGAACACGTTCAGTCGGTAATACAGATCCTCACGGAAGGTATTAACCTCCATCAGCTTTTCAAGATCCCTGTTGGTGGCCGCTATGACTCGCACGTTGGTCCGCACGGTCTCATTTCCCCCAACGCGTTCAAACTCACGCTCCTGCAGTACGCGCAGGAGTTTAATCTGCGTAGCGGCTGAAAGGTCACCAATCTCATCCAGGAAGATTGTTCCCCCGTTGGCCGACTCAAAGCGCCCTTTGCGGCTGGAAATAGCACCGGTAAAGGAACCTTTTTCGTGGCCAAACAACTCGCTCTCTATGATAGTCTCGGGCAAAGCGGCGCAGTTCACTTTTATGAACGGTTTCGTTTCGCGGAGTGAGTTGTAATGAATTGCATGCGCAACCAGCTCCTTGCCGGTTCCACTCTCACCCCGTATAAGCACCGTAGCTTCACTCTTGGACACCTGCGCAATCATGTCAAAAACGTTCTGCATTGCCTTTGACTTACCAATAATGTTGGTCGGTTGGAACCTGTCGCGCAGCTCGTTTTGGAGCCGTGTATTCTCACGCAAGAGTTGCTCGCGTTCTTCCATCACGCCCTGGCGAATTTTTACGGCCTGGGCAATGAGGGAGGCTACTACAGAAAGAACTCGCACGTCGTCGCGCAGGGCAGAGTCACCTGCAAACTCGCGGTCAATGCTGAAGGCCCCGATAGTTTCGTTTCCAATTTTTATCGGAACACAGATAAAAGAAATATCTTGATATTGTTTGCTTTTGCGCGCACCGGTTCGGTTAAGGAACTCCGGATCGTCGGCTATGCGGGGAATGATAGAGGGAGTGCCGGTCTCAACTACTCTGCCGGTCACTCCCTCGCCTAGTCGGTATCGGCCTTTCTGTCGCTGCGGCTCCGAAAGGCCGTACGCGGCCTCTATGGATATGTCGCCCGTACGCCGGTTCAGGAGTGTTATAGTACCCCGGAGCATACCCAGCTGATCGGTGACTGCTTTCAGAACCGGTTGCAGCACCTGCTTAATATAAAGACTCTGATCCAAGATTTGGCTAATCTCAAAGAGCAGCGACAGCTCTTCAAACTTGCCACGGTACTCTACCTCACTCGACTCGTTAGGCATCACCTGCACTCCAGCGCTTGTTTGTCATTGCGACAATGTACACAAGAACGCCTTGAATGACAATGACCCCTACAAAAAGGTCGGGTTAAAGTGTTACACCTTCATCGATGTTGTCCTCGAGCACGCCTTCGTAAATGATCTTTTCCTCACCATCGATACTTACGAACTGTGATTCTTCCAAAGTGTCGTACACTCCGGCAATGTCTGAGATCGCGACAAGCCCGCGAATATCAGTTGTCAGGATATCAAGGTCGGCTGGCACGGCCTCTTCAATGACAATCGCGCTCAAACGGGGCAGGAGCTGTCGAAGGTTCTCTTGCCAGGTGCGGGTAACAAGAATCTGGCGCTCACCGAAACCAAGTTTACTGGCGGCTTCATAGGGGTGATCCGCCTTGACAATTTTCCCTGAAACACGCTTACCGGATCCTTGGTTACCGCGGGCGATAATGTTGCCCATAAAGTGAACCTTAATGGTATTGAGCATAAGCGGCGAGTGTACCGGAATTCCGGCTGCAGTTACCACTTTATCCAGCTTCTGAATGTACTTGTACTTCAAGGCAAGCCGCAACGCGTTCTGAATCATCACCTCGGAGTCACGCACAAAGTCCGAAAGGATCGGAAAAATTCCCCAGTTGAGCAGGAGTTGACGCTGAACAACAGCAGATGTAGTGACTGCCACAATGTTTTGCCGCGGCCGATACTTACTAAGAATTCGAGGACTGTTTCCATGCAATGTTGGAGTAACAATCGCTGCCGCGTCAATGTCGGTCGCAGTCAGGTACGCCGCCTTGGCAACTGAGTGTCCAATATCGCTGGTAGCCCGATGAAAACTAAAGTACTCCAAACATCGCTCATGGTACTCATTCGAGTTTTCAACCTCAAGAGCAATGCGGTGCAGCGTTTCAACAGAACGGATAGGATACTTTCCACTTGCAGTTTCGCCGGAAAGCATAACTGCGTCGGTGCCGTCAAAGATAGCGTTCGCGACGTCGGTAAGCTCGGCTCGTGTAGGGTTTGGGTTGTAGATCATTGAGTCAAGCATCTGAGTGGCGGTAATGACCGGCTTATTCAACCTGTTGCACTTTGATATAATCCGCTTCTGCGCAAGTGGGATCTGTTCGGTCTCAAGCTGAACCCCTAGGTCACCCCGTGCAATCATGATCCCGTTCGAAACCCGAATAATCTCATCTATGTTGTCCAGGCCTTCCTGATCCTCAATCTTTGCAACAATTTGCACGTGTGAGGCGTCTACCGTGGCCAGCAACTCTTGGATAGTGATAATATCCTCAGGCTTCCGAATGAACGAGGCCGCTATGAAATCAATTCCCTGTTCCACCCCAAACAGAATGTCGTCCCGGTCCTTATCAGTTATCGCCGGAAGTGAAGTCTTAACACCCGGCACGTTGACGTTCTTACGACTGCCAAGCAGTCCGCCATTCTCCACAATACAGTGAATCTCGGTGCCCTCAATCCGAACGACGCGAAGATCCAGGAGTCCGTCGGCAATAAAGATGTGCCCGCCAGGCCTTACCTCGCGTGGGAGAGCGTCGTAACTCACTGATATTCGGTGTTCATCGCCCTCAATCTGCTCGGTGGTCATGATAATTTCGGCACCCTTGTTCAGGGTAACAGTGCCACCATCAACAATTTTGCCGGTTCTAATCTCAGGCCCCTTGGTATCAAGCATGATAGCCGCAGGAATTTCCGTCTCTTTCGAGGCCTTCTTGACCATATCCATTCGGCTCTTCTGCTCAGCATGGTTCCCATGGGAAAAGTTGAGCCTCGCAATGTTTACGCCGGTCTGAAGAAGCTCTTTAACCATTTCAAAGTCGTCGACTGCTGGGCCGAGCGTGGCTACGATTCGTGTCTTTCTCAGTCTGTTCATTTCGATATTCCTTTATCCTATTGGGTTCACTTCAATGTATATATGATTCTGCCAGTTTCGGGTAGGCATCCTACTCAATTTCCTCGGTTTTTGGGTCTAGCAGCACTCGGTACTCCGCCTCCGAGATCGTTTCTTCACCCGGCTGCTCCTCTCTCATGGAGTCAAGACTGTCCTGGATTACTGATAGGGACTGGCGATGTCGAAGCAGCAGATCGTTATACAACGTTTGATACTGCGTGAGGTCGTGTAACAACGCACTATCGGAACGAGTGATGGTCGTAAGGCAGTCAACAAACAGTCTTTCAGTACGTAACAGAGCCCTGAGGTATGTCATTTTTCCGTGAACCATGCCGTGTTCGTCCAAGCTCATTCCTAGTTTTCCTAAGGTTGTATCAAGAAAAACGATGTCGGCGTGAACTTTTGCGGCAAAAAACTCGGCGTCTAGCTCCAGGCGCAGAGCCCAGTCGAGTCCCTTGATCAGCGTTGCGAGATAAAAAAAGTCGTCATCGTAATTCACTTGAAGCGACATAGGCGTCGAACCTCCGATGCCCGGAGCCTTGACAGGGTAGATGTCTCCATGATACGTTCCCCAGACCTCTTTCCTACATCTACATCGAGGTGTAGGCAAACCGGACCATGAGGAGGATACCACATGAGGACATACGAGGCAATGTGCGTGTTCCGTGCAGAAGATGAG
>PXEI01000107.1 GCA_003564775.1 Spirochaetaceae bacterium | reverse complement strand
CGTTTTCAAGCACCGACTCGAGTATCATGTGGAGTTCGGGTTCACGTGTTTGCGGTTGATAACTTGGAACGAAGAGTGAATAGACAGGAGCCGCCCAGGTAAACCCCACCCGGGAAGAGCCGCCTGACAGTACCACTGGAATGGGATCACCTGCACCGGTCGACCTTGATTGGCTACAGCTGATATATCTCTGCACTACTGCTCGGGATGAGCGGTCCATGTGTTCGGGCTCCTGGAACAGAAGGACAAACGGTAGTCCAGACGCCTCTGCGTGGGCGCTATAGGCGTCTACAATCAAGCCCAGCATAATCAGGTAGTCTTTGGCCTGCACTGGATCACTACCAAAGCGAAAGGCCGTTCGCTCGCTCAAGTTCCCGAAGGACTCGCGTACAATGCGTCGCCCAGCCTGCGGCAGGTGGAGTTGCAGCCACTCTGGATCAATGGCCGAGAGCGTTCGTCTGAGGGTTTCGTATGGTGCAAAGGAGTATTCCTTACTTCCTACAAGTCTCAAGTACGGCGGCTCATCGACCTCGCCACAGTAGTGCAGAAAAGCCGAATGCATCTCTTTGGCCAAAAAAGCTACGTCACTACAACGAACCTTGAATACGCGATCAGCCGACCGGCTATTCAAGGCATTACCTAACCAGTCGAGCAAGCGCTCTTGAACTGTATCAGGTGCACTATCTCTCTGAGGAGATACGACATTCAGATCGGCATTGGTGTTGGGAGGGGGTACACAAAACCAACGACTGGAGTGTTGAACAACCGCCCCGGTCTCTCGTTTATCGTGAAACAGCGGCAGTACCTGTGGCGTCAACCACAGGGTATCCTCCTCGGGAACGCTCAGCATGAGTACCTGAAACCGATGAAGCACTGCCTCGGGAGTAACATCATTGAGCTTTTCAATTACCAGCTTGTAACCGTAAAGCTCCTTGGACTCAGACCTGAGCGTCGCCTCACATCTGAGGGCCGCACCATACACTGAATCCATGAATCGAGGTCGGTTTCCGAGGTACTGTGCTTCACCAAGAAAGAACAGAATCCGTCCGCCATTAATGCCCGAGCATTCATCCGCTGCTACCGAGCTCACCAGGCTCCGAATCTCTGACTCAACCCGCCGCACAGTATCGGGCGAGACTCGAAGCAGTTGTCGATAGTTATGTATCTCGATATACAAGCAAATCATTAATCCACAAATACCTTTCCTTCCAGTATCGACCGATCACGTCCTCGTTCTGAGGGCGAAACACCGTGCCGATTGGCTTACAGCGGAAACTATGTGGTGCTAATAACCATGCTTTTGCTCGTTCTCGTCCAATCCCACGTTCAGCTTATCAGGCTCGTAGGTAGTACCATAGAGACGTTTGTGGAGTTCTTGAAAGTCGGGGTCGGCAAGACCTGTGAAGCGCACACCAAGATAGACGCGCTCACGATCCTTGAACTTTCGCATGACTCGAGCCCGAGTCTCAAGCACACGACTCTCAAGTTTGATCTTGAGCTGCAGCTGGGAGTACAGCGTGATAGGAGGCCCGGATGCAGCCTGGGTGAACAAGGCGCCGGTAGCACTCATATCGACCAGCTCAGAGTCTTGGTAAGCAGGAAGTTCCTCGCGTACTTCGAAGTAGCCATTGAGATTGAGTGAGTACACGAGAACCTTGGCAAACTCATTGACGTACTCGACAACCTCCTGGGACAGTGCCTTGCCGCTCTTGCCCTGCATGAGGTACAGATAGCCCACAACATATTGGTGAAATATGAGCGGACAGTAGAGTTCATAGTACAGGGACTTTTTGTTTAGACTACCCGCGTACTCGGCTAACTGACGCCGTACATCGCCGTAGTTTGAGGGGCTCTCAGACTCCAATCTCTGGAGGTCCGTTTCAAGTAAGGTGCGGTCCCGTGTGGCGTCGGATACGAGCTCGCTAAGATTCTTGGGAAGCGGTACCACCAGCATGCGCCCGGTATCACAGATGAGTCTTTCCGGTAGCGTCTCCGGCGACCGCGACCGAAACATGATCACCTTGTTCTCCGATGAGTATTCGGCCGCCTTACTTCGAAACGAGGCCAGCAGATTGGCAATCTTGGAGGCGTCGAAACCCAGGTTTACTTTGGGAGCCTGAGGTAACTCATGCCGCTCGGAGTCTGGATAATTGAGCGTAATGACCTTCTCGTTGAGTTGAAACTAAATTGATATGCCACTCGGGGCAATGACACGCCGAAAAGCTCGCGTAAGATCACGATACATGCTTCGTGGCGGGGCAAGCGTCAAGGATCCGTTTGTGCGGTCCAAGACCTGCGACCGAAACGTCATGATCTGACCACGAAAGCGCAGAAAGACGTCTACGTTATCTTCAACCTTTGGGAGCTGCGAAGAGCCGGGGTCGATATCCACGTGCAGCTGCTTCTCGTTGAAGCCTTTGAACTTGGCGGCGTACTGGAGCTGTCCATAGTTCAGTTCAAACGACAGGTCGTTCTCCACGAACTCCTTCATAATAAACTCACGTTCAATGCGGCTTACCGCTTGTGCCACTTCCGGCCCCCTCTTACCATACAGTACGGGCTCCGCCCGGTGCAAATCTGTGGCTATCATCACCAAACATCTCGCGATTCCCAAAATCTATCACAAGATCCTCAATCATTGGATTACTAGTTCCAGTCCCCACCCATACCTCACCGGTAACTGCATAACTACCCTGGATCAAGCGTAAAGCGTAGCCTTGCCCCATACCCCTATCATCCTGCACTGGAGCAATGCGAATACTGTCAACCGGTACTCTGTCATCCATCATCGCATCGGCAACCTCCAGGAAGCGTTCCCTGAGTCGATGTCGGCTGTGAGGAGCTACCACCCTCACAAAGGCATCAAGATCTCCCGAGTACAGGTGCGTTATCCCAGCCTCAACCACACTCCGAGTCGCCGGGTCTATGGCGACAAGCGCACCGATACTGTAGTCTACCGGTGTAATGGACCGCGAGAGCTCACGTAGCAGGAAGCTCTGCTCGAGGCCCTGGGCCCCTGCAGTGCTTACTCCAATAACTCCCAGTACCACACATTGATGCAAGATTCGCCGTAAACGAGCTGAACACATACAGTTATTGTAGTCAGGATTGCTTTGTAATACTACACTCTGGCAATGAATCGACATACCCAGATACTTGATTACCTTGACTACGAGTTCACCTCCGCGGTGCGTGATTCACTGTGGGGGCATATTTACCTTTCGCCTGGTTTGGAACGAATCTGCGCCTTGCGTGAGTTTCGACAGTTGGCAAAGATTAAACAACTTGGGCCTACCCATATCGTGTATCCTGGCGCGGTACACTCCCGACTCAGCCATAGTCTTGGGGTGTTCTTCCTCGCACGGCGCCTCATACGCAGGTTGGTTGGGTTCCCGGATGCCCCGGCACTCAGTCTTGAAGGCGTTAAAGCTTACCTGTCCGCAGCGCTACTTCACGACCTTGGACACTTTCCCTTCACGCACAGCCTGAAAGAGCTCCCGCTGTTAGAGCATGAACAGCTTACCGCACGTTTGATCCGGCAGGGTGAACTCGCGCACCTCCTTCGTGAGGTGGTTGGCGTGGACCCGGAAATGGTTGCTGCCATCGTAGATGAAGGGGCTCCCGACCAGGGCTCCGATGAACTACGGCTGTACCGCCGGTTACTTAGCGGCACCCTTGACCCCGACAAACTGGACTATCTCAATCGTGACGCCTACTACTGCGGAGTGCCTTACGGGGTGCAGGACATTGATTTTGTACTGGACAGAGTGCGTCCAAATGGCTACGCAGGCATTGCACTGGAGCGTGACGGCATTTCAGCCGTTGAGAACATCTTGTTTTCAAAGTACCTCATGTACCGAGCCGTCTACTGGCATAAATCGGTTCGTTCTGCCACGGCAATGATCAAGAAGGCGCTCCACTCTGCTCTATCCGCTGGTGCAATTACTCCTGAAGACCTCTACGGCCTTGACGACGAGTCCTTTACTGCACAGTTCAACTCACAACGACATCCAGCCTTTGAGCTGATTGAGTTGGTAGACCGTGGCAGCACCTACAAGGCAGCCCTTGAGATACCCTATACCAAGCCAGAAGCTCCAGACTTTGCTCATCTTCTTGATCTTGATAAGCGACGGGCGGTCGAACTCCGATGTAGCGACCATCTCTCAGCCCTCACCAAGCGGTCTTCTGATGACCTGTCGCTGATCATTGACCTACCGGAGGCGGTAAACTTTGAGGTGGCTTTTCCAATTTCGGATAGAGGTGTCATACGAGACTACCTCGATGCTGGGACGGTGTTTACACCGACTGTTGTTGAGACCTTTACAACGAATCTGCGTCTGGTTCGGGTCTTCGTCAATCCGCAGCTACAGGCCAATCTGCAGCCCGAGGATCTACAACAACTGGAACACCTGATAAAAGATAGCGTCGCAGATTGATGGATGGCGATCAGATGTATTACACTGTGACGTACTACTGGCAACTTAGAGGATCGAATGAAATATTCCAAGCTTATGCGGGAGCGTATTCGCCGCACCACGATCTTGCTCAAGGAACTCGGCTATGAGGTCGAAGAAGGCGAGTTCATGGACGACAGCTACTCGGCCGGATTTGAGAACGACTCCGGATTTCAGGGTGGAGGGTTCATTGATCGCGACAGCAAGTTCCTGGAGTTTGCGTTTACCTTCTCCTTTGCGCCTGAGATGGGCGAGTTCCTCCGCGAGCGGATTGAAGACATCATGCAGGTCTGTTACGAATTTGGCTGTTATAGCAATCTACAAGCAGGTCGGTCGGAGATATCGTTTTCCATCTTTTCTAAAATCTACTATGCAGGGCTTAGCTACTTCTCGCTGAAGGAGACCTTACGAGATTTTCGTGAGGCAATTGAAGCGATCAAGACACTGCTCGAAATTCCTGAAGGGTCGGAGGCGCCACATGGAGATCCATAATGTTATGGAAAAAGAGGTTCTGCGAATCATTAACGAAATATGTGATGATGAGGAGCGAGAACCGGTACACAAGTACTGTACCAGTCGCCTCTGTAGAATGGACGCTGCCTGTTATGTGCTTAATCGTATCCCCCCGACCTACGTCACCTCAAGTCGTGGAGTAGCTCACGTAGAACGAGACTGCCACAATAACGTTCAACTTGAGGTAGATATCATGCGGCTGGCTTCGGAGGCACTCCGGCGTATTACCGACATACAACGTTCGTACTATGATGAAGACACAGCACGTCCCGACTCAGGTCACGGTCCACACTTCAACTTTCCAACAATCAACGGACGACTCTTCAATGGGCTTACCTTTGAACCTATTCAAGACATACATGTAACCTTGCTGATTGGCAACGAAACCGCACCGATGATGGACTCACGCTGGCAGAACCCCTACTTCATTGACTCAAATACCGCAGGAACCTACACCTTCTGGCCGTGTCCTGTACCGGCCGACGGCATTGGCTCAGAGCGTACATTTGAGTTGGAGTTGCAGGTGCTTGCCGACGGCTTTGAAGAGTTCCATCACTTCTTTACTCTTACGCTCACGGCCGAGTCGGACAAGAACACCGCCATGCGTTATTCCCAGGACTATGAGATCAAGGACTCGTACCTGCTCTCTACGTGAGAGCACCCGAGTTAGTACATTTCCGAGAGGATCTGCACGTCCTGAACTCGCCCAGGGCTTTCGTCCTCTACGAACATCAGCACCTTTTGCATTACGGACTCGCCATACGTTCGTGAGTTGCTGATTAACGCTGCTCCAAGCTGTGAGTACCCCAGGCTGTCCTGCAGGTCAATTTCTGCAACGCTTATTCTGAACTTGCGTTGCAGCCGTTCCTTCATTGAGTTAACAATTCGGCGCTTCTCCTTGATGTTCTCCACGCCTGGCAACTCAATGATGACCTGTATCATTGAAACCACCATCAAATCTATAGCCCGTCTTTGTCCTTGAGGATCACGGTGTTATACCGTTCGGCAACTCGGAACACCTCATCCTGAGCGTACGCCCTTGGAAT
>PXEI01000235.1 GCA_003564775.1 Spirochaetaceae bacterium | reverse complement strand
TCCTTGCGTGGCCGAGTGCCGTTGGCCTAGGCGGTACCCGGAGTCGGCGAACCATACCTTGGCTTAGAAGATCTGAATCGGGGCAGAGTCGCTTGCTGGCTCTGATGCATGCACTGCTTCCTCCAGGCGCCGACCGGCCGCCTGAAGAACACGTGGAAGCACCGCTTCTTCATCCGGGTTAAAACGGGAGAGAACAAAACTGTCGACCTTGCCGTGCTGTGGGCGCCCTATTCCTATGCGCAAGCGAAAAAAGTTTGCGTCACCAAGTGCAGACTTGACCGAACGTAATCCGTTGTGACCGCCAAGTCCTCCCCCGCGCTTGAGGGCAATACTTCCATAGGGTAGTTCCAGGTCGTCATGCACTATACAGAGTTCTTTGGCCTCCAGTTGAAAGAAGGCCGCTGCACGGCCGATACTCTCACCAGAGCGGTTCATATACTGGGCTGGACGCAGAACACGGAGTTTCTCGCTACCCTGTTCGCGAATCGGAAACACCTCGGCGATATCGGCATTGAATTTTCCACGGAAACCAGGGTCAGGAAATGCCGCATCCAGGAGCATCCACCCAACATTATGGCGGGTAAAACGGTACTCGTTTCCTGGGTTACCGAGAAAGCACACAAGGCGTATCATCTATGGGTTACTCCTTTGGTGAGTATATACCAAGACTGATTGGAGGCTAAAGCTTAACATGCTTCGCACCATGCTTCGGTCGGCGTCGGTCAATCCGTATCTCAATCTGGCGCTTGAGGCCTATCTTATGTCACGAATGGCTCCACACCAACAGGTGCTGTTTCTGTATCAAAACTCGCCCTCGGTAGTCGTAGGGCGACATCAGAATATTCATGCTGAGTGTAACCTTCGCCTCATGCGGGAACACGGTGTACTGCCGGTACGGAGAGTGAGCGGTGGTGGCGCGGTGTACCACGACCTGGGAAATCTGAACATTGCCCTTCTTGGGCCCGCAGAGCAGTATGATCAGGACGCCAATTACCGGCTGGTGATTGAGGCCTTGCATAGTTTGGGTTTTGCCGTCGAGCGTAATTCAAGGAACGATCTCTTGCTACAGGGGAAAAAAATCTCAGGGAGCGCCTTTCGGCATAGCGGAGGCGCTTCGTTGCATCATTTGACCCTTCTCGTCGCACCGGACTTTGAGCGGCTTGCTGGAGTGCTGCGCGGAGACTCGGTGTTTTGCTACGAATCCAAAGGTATACACTCGGTGCGGTCCGAGGTGAGTTCACTTGCGCGGAGCAGCCCCGAGTTTAAAAACCTCAATGCAGCCGTGTCGGATATAGAAAAGGCCCTTGCCGAAACCTTTCGTCCGGATCAGGCACCTGCTCTGGTCCCTGCGCGCACGGCTGCCGGACTACCGGAGGTGCAGCATCACCGCCACACGCTTGAGAGTGAAGACTGGATATATCACAAATGCCCGGCCTTTCGGGCGCGCTACCATGGGCTTGAAGTCCTGGTACGGGAGGGAAGGATTGAACGGTTCGGTCCGGAATCACAGAACGACAAGCTTGGCCCCCATTTTTCCGGGCGGAGTTGGCACAAAAGCATGGACGAGATAGTTATGATGTTCGATAATGAGAGCGAGTAGAGGTATGACGGAGGTATTAAAGTACTTTGACCCCGAACGTATTTGTTTTCTCACCGCAAACAGCAAGACGGAAGCCTTCTACGAGCTAAGTAGACTTGTTGCGCCTGCGGTCTCTCGTCCAAGCGGCGAGATCTACACTGCGGTGAGTGAGCGTGAGTCACAAATATCCACCTACGTCGGTGATGGAATAGCAATTCCCCATGCAAAACTGATTGGAGTTCCGGAAAGTGTTGTTGCCTTAGGTATCAGTCATGAGGGGATCCCCTGGGATGGAAAAGACGGCGAACTAACACGGGTTGTAGTTTTTATCGTCTGGAACGATATCGACCATATCCAACTCCTGAGCAAAATTGCGCGGCTCTTTGCTCGCGAGTCTTTGGTCGCTGCCCTGCTCAAGGCTCAAAGCGCCGATGAGATCCTTACTGTGCTGCGGCCGAGTTCGGCTATCGCAAGCCCCAAGATTCCTGAACACAACCTGCGGATTGCCGGAATTACCTTTCGGGCAGCTCTGCAGATGGCTCGCGAAGCCGAACTGCAGGCAGTGCTGTTGTATCCCGATCCGCTCGGGACGCTGTCGTTCCTGCGCGACGATGATTTCGCGGCTGGCTCCCCGCCCCTTTTTCTCATTACTCAAGACTTGAACCTGTATCCCAACTACGAAGACTACCGTTTTGGAGAGGTTGTTCAGCTGCCTTACAAGGGACTGCGTCGGCGAAACCTGGTCGAGATGTCTTTGATCTACCTTCTTTCCAAGAGCCGCCTCAAGAAAGGCGACAAAGTGCTCAACATTTTTGGGAATGATGAGACTCAGGAGCTAGATACCATTGGTTATACCGATGTCGAACGGGATTTTGCACTCTTTTTCTCGCTGAGCTCTACCAAACGCCCACGAGACCTGGAAGAGGCCGTTTTCTCGCGAATTATCCAGATATCGGGGGAAATTGCGGAGGAAGGTCGGGAAGGAAAACCTGTCGGCACACTTTTTGTCCTTGGAAGTCACGAAGAGGTCTTGCGACATACTCAGCAACTTGTCATTAACCCTTTTCATGGGTATAACGCAGAAGAGCGTAACGTGCTTGACCCGAGTCTTGAGGAAACAATAAAAGAGTTTTCGCGCATTGATGGGGCCTTCATTATACGGGGCGACGGTGTTATCGTGTCGGCAGGAACCTATGTGCGTACTAACACTGCGGTTCGAAAAGTTCCGTATGGACTAGGTGCTCGGCATACCGCAGCCGCGGCAATTACCGCAGTCAGTGATGCAGTGGCAATTGCAATTTCCGAATCTACCAGAAAAATTAGTATCTTCAGTGATGGACAACGGGTGATGGTGTTTTGAAAAAAGGTCAATTTGTTCCTGAGTATCTTCCTCCAATGAAACCAGCGCCACAAGATCTTTGCGCCGCCTTTAGTGGTGACCAATTAGTTGTCAAGGGCGATCCAGAGAAGCGCAGTAAGTTGAGCCTTCCGAGTTTTGAACAACTTGCCTCGATCAAATGGAAGACTCCATGCCAGTATCTTGGTCGGCTTGATGGGCGGCCGTTGTACACCATGTCCCCGGCCGGGGCCTCGGTAGGAACCGACGTCGTTGATGAGAGCTCTCTGCGCTCGGCTGGGCTCTTTGCCGAGAACCTGCGTGTTCTGTACCCGCGCCTCAGCCGCGAGTTAACCTTTATCGCCGGACGTGCCTACCACATTTTGCGTTGGGATATTCATTCACGATACTGTGGTACCTGTAGCACCGAGATGTTTCATGTCAAGCATGAACGCGGAAAGAGGTGCCCTAACTGTGGCAATAAGAACTACCCGCGTGTGGTGCCTGCCGTTATCACTGCAATACTCAAAGACGACAAAATTCTCCTGGCACGTAACGCTCGACGTGGACTGCCGCACTACAGTCTCATTGCCGGATTCGTTGAGCCGGGCGAGACGCTTGAGGAGTGTGTGCATCGGGAGACGATGGAGGAAGTAGGCCTCCGGATTAAGAATCTGCGTTACTTTGCCAGCCAGCCGTGGCCCTTTCCAGATGCATTGATGGTGGGGTATTTCGCCGAGTACGCTGGCGGTAAGATTAATCCGGAACCGGAAGAAATTGCAGAGGCTGCCTGGTACGCGCCGGACCAGCTTCCGCCGCTTCCTGGGCCCTTAAGTCTGGCCCGACGCATGATAGACCACCACGTCAAAGAAATGAAGCAAAGAACGGACCCGGACGGGACAAAGGAGCTCTTGTGAAGAAGTATCATGTAGTAGTTATTGGTGGTGGCGGCACGGGTGCGGCAATTGCCTATGATCTCATCAAGCGTGGCCTGCATGCAACGGTACTTGATCGTGGTGAGCTGACCTCTGGAACTACGGGGCGGCATCATGGCCAGCTTCATTGCGGTGCCCGTTACGCTGTTGGTGATCGGGAGATTGCGCGCGAGTGTATGGAAGAAACCAATACGCTACGAAAAATTGCCTCCGAGTCACTGGAATCAAACTACGGACTCTTTGTGGCCCTGAATGACGAGGACGAGGATTTTGCCCCGACCTTTATCGAAGCCTGTTTAGAGTCGGGTATCCCGGCCGAGAAGGTGCCCCGCAAAAAGGCCCTGCTCATGGAGCCAAAACTTTCTCACAAGATCGGGACGGTCGTGCAGGTGCCGGACGGGACAATTGACGCATGGCGTCTCCCCTTGCAGTTTTTCGCGGGAGCGCAAAAAGGCGGTGCGGTTATTCGGCCGTTCTGCCCGGTGACCGGAATTGACATTGAGGATGGGCGAGCGGTTGCTGTGCGGATTCGGGACCTTGTCCAGCAGAAAGATGAGCGCATTGAGGCCGATCTTATTGTAAACGCCACCGGTGCCTGGGCTCCTCAAATAACCAAGTTTGCCGGTATCGATATCCCCATTACTCCGGCTCCCGGAACTATGGTCGCGGTTCGCAAACGACTGTGCAATATGGTCATTAGCCATCTACACCCATCGGGTGATGGCGACATCATTGTGCCCCAACGTGGCCTGTCCATCATAGGAACTACCCAGTACAAAACTGATGATCCGGACGACATAAAGGTGCCGCGCGAGGATGTAGATTTTCTGTATCGCTGCGCCGATGAAATGGTCCCGGAATTTAGTAAACAGCCGTTCCATGCGGCCTGGATTGCTGCGCGCCCGCTGGCCGGCAAGTCCGAAAGTATTGAAGATGGCCGTGGCCTCAGCCGTGACTTCGTGTGCGTGAATCATGCTCAACATGACAATGTACACGGATTCATGAGTGTAATTGGGGGCAAGGCAACCGTACTGCGAGCCATGGCGGAAAAGACCGTAGACGCAGTCTGCCAGGATTTAGGTGTCCAGGAACCCTGTACTACGACCGAGACGCCCCTACCCTCACACCGAGAGTACTACCGTAAAGGAGCCAAGTGATGAGTGCACAAGAACGTAACTTCCGCATCCTGCGTGGCGGTGGGCCTTCCGGTTTGGGCGCCGAGTTTCAAAGCTACTCACTGGAGCTCAATGAACACGCTACGGTTCTTGACGCCCTGGAATGGATCCGCGTGGAGCAAGCGCCCGATCTTATGTACAGACACTCCTGCCACCACGGTTCGTGTGGAACCTGTGGAATGATGGTCAATGGCAAGCCAAAGCTGGCCTGTTTAACTAAGGTTAACGACCTTGCCGCTGGTGATATTAAGCTTGAGCCGCTCCTCGGTATGGAGCACCTTGGTGATTTGGCAGTAAGCCCGGTGCCGCTTATGAGCGCCTACCCGGCCGACAGCGCATATATCCGTGAAAGCGAGGTGAACAAAGACGCCGAGCGTCCCGCAGAGGTTGACCGGTTTGAGCGCTTTGAGAACTGTATTGAGTGTGGTCTCTGTATGGCTGCATGTCCGGTAGAGGATGAGTTTCAGGGTCCGGCGGTGTTGGCAGCGCTCAATAGAGAGTTGGCAAAGACGCCTGAACGGCGCGCCGAGATCCTCCATGCGGCAGGCCGCCCTGACGGCGTGTACCGCTGTGAACGAGCGCTTGAGTGTAGCCGCGTATGTCCGACTGCGGTGTACCCGGCGAAACACATTATGGAACTGCGCAAAGAGCTGGAAAAAGAGTCCGGCGCCGAGTAAGCGCCGGACGCACTAAAGCTTGTCTATGAGCATGGAGCATTTGCCCGAGGGAATCGGGAGAGTTTTCTTTTTCTTACCAAGAATATCAATAGTGAAGTAGTACAGTTTCTCTGACTCAAGCCGGATCTCCCAACCGCGACCGCTTTTGTTCGAAAGAATGGTAATCATGTTCCGACGCAGCGAGAGATTCTCAATTCCCATAATTTCGAGGGTCGGAACAATCCAGTCTACCGTTTTTCGAGGCAGGCTCACAAAAAGTCCAATGATATTCTCTATCATGAGTGTGATGGTGGAAAGACCAACATAGGACAG
>PXEI01000359.1 GCA_003564775.1 Spirochaetaceae bacterium | reverse complement strand
GCATGTACTTGCCAGCGATACGCCCCTCGACCAAGGCCGAGGGGAAGGCAATCATGTCGGCAGCATCTCCTTCCGGGTTGTAAACCAGTCTCCATTTTTCTGCCATGCATACCTCCTGGGTATCGTATTCTGTTGCTCTTCAGCTTTCGGAGCGCAGGAACTCGTCGACTTCGTCAAAAAACTGGGTCTGAATTTCCTCGCTGGGCGCCGGGGTAAGCAAGCTCACCACGATGTAGACAATGGTATTCACCAAGAGTGTTGGTACAATCGGGTGCAGGTCCAGCAAAAGGACGCGGCTACCACCCGGGGTGATGAGCAAGCCCAGCACCAGGTAGACTACGCCTACCACGGTTGCGGCAATGGCCCCCTGTCGGGTACCGCGTTTCCAGAGTAATCCACCGACCAAGGCCGGGGACCACTGTGCAAAACCGGGGATAGAGACGTCTGTCAGGTATAGGGCCATGGCTCCGGTATCAATGACCGAGATACTGAGGCTGAGGATAACAATTCCTATAACGCTCCATCGGGCCCAGCGGGTGACTTCTCTGTCATCTGCATCCGGCTTGAACACGCCCTGAATTACGTCGCGAGCAACAATAACGCTTGAGGTCATAAGCTGAACTGCGGCCGTAGAAACGGCTGCGGCGATAACGCCCATGAGCACAAACACGCCGAACCAGCCGGGTAGTTCCTGAACAATAATTGTTTGAACTACACGATCCGCTTCAATTTCTACGCTTGTTCCAAGTTCGGCCGCGCGAGCGGTGAGTGCCTCAAGTGGCATAATTGCCGGTGCTACCAAAGAACCCCAGATAAAGGGAATGATGTAGAAGAAGAGACCACCAAAGACGAAAATCAGCAATGGAAACCATTTGAAGAGGTTCTTGTCGCGCGCGGTCATGGCGCCAATAACGACATGCGGCCAGCTGAACGCCAGTAGACCAACAATGAAGGTTCCCCCCATGAGTACCGGGGTAAAGGTACCTCGTGGTCCGGGCGCCGACAGCAACTCCGGTTGTGTTTCCAGGATGGCTGTTGCCGCACCAGGCAAGCCGCCTGGTAGAGCGACATTAACAATCCACAACATCGAACCCATGAGAGCAGTAACGTAAACAATTCCCAGGAAGATATTCACCCAGGCAACAATTCGCATGCCCCCGAGCAGAACGAGAAAAATCAGCAGCACTGCGGTATAAATAGCACCCCAGAGTGCCGGGAGTCCGGTAAGGGCCTGGAAGCCAGCGCCGACGCCCAATGGTTGAATGCCGACATACGGCACAATGAAGGCCAGAATGCTTATGGCAAGCACCAGACGAAGCGTCTTGGACTCATAGCGCTCACCCAGCGCCTCGACAGGTGAAAGAAAGCGGTTCATCTTAGTGAGTGCCCAGATGCGCGGCCCAAGGAACATGTAAAGCCCGGCGAATCCGGCTACCGAACCCCAGATGAAGAAAACGTATCCTGGGCCTTCCAGGTACAAGAGTCCTGGGAAGCCATAGAAGGTCCAACTGGACGATATAGCGAACAGCACGAAAAAGAACATGACCACAACGCCGATGGTTCGACCACCCAGCATGTAGTCCTCGGCGGTCTTGGCTGAAATCTTGTATCCATAGGCGGCCATGCCAATGATGATCAACCCAAAGATGGTGAGTACAGCGATATCAAAAATCATAGTTTGAGCTCCTCGTAGTAGCGATGTGCTGTATCAGCGATACGGCCAGAATTTAAAGAAGTACACGAGGTACCCAACCAACCATAGCAAGACGAAAATTACACCAGCCACAAGTGGGGCCGTCATCCAACCGAACAAGAGAAAGGGTTCTCCACCCTCGGGGACGCTCATAGCGCCGCGAACAATAGCCACCACCATACCGACGATAGTCGCCGCCAAGTAGGTGAGGTAGATTTTGCCAGCGGTGTGTTCCATAACTTCACGCATACCTATGCTCCTTTCTTATGCACCATCTGTACTCATCATACTAGTACAGATAGCATTTAAGCACCCTTCGTAAAGCAAGGTCAAGAAAATTGTCGGCCGCGGGCCGAGGCATGGGTTGCTTCCACGTAGTTTCCGTCATGTATGCTACACAGTGTTCCTCGTTTTTTCGTGGGATCCTAGTATATTAAGGGCGGGCCCAGGAGAAAAACATGGAGGTGCACCATGGCGGACACGCAAAACTCACGGAAAGCCAAGCATGAAGCCTTGTTGATAATTGATGTTCAGAATGATTTTTGCCCGGGAGGGAGCTTAGCTGTCTCCGAGGGAGATATGATTATTCCAGTAGTAAACGCGATAGCACCCGACTTTGCTATTGTGGTTGCCACCAAGGACTGGCATCCAAAGGGGCACGTTTCTTTTGCGTCGAGGCATGGGAAGGCCCCATTCGAAACAACCGAGCTCAGTCACGGGCATCAGGTACTGTGGCCGGAACACTGCATACAGGGAGAACCCGGAGCGAGTTTGCATCCGGAGCTCGATCAACGCCCTGTGACTATGGTGCTTCACAAGGGAGCAAATCGCGAGCTTGATTCATACTCGGCGTTTCTTGAGAATGATCATGCCACCCCCACCGGGCTTGAGGGGTATCTGCGTACTCATGGTATTTCGCGGGTCTTCATTTGCGGGCTTGCCACCGATGTGTGCGTGAAGTTCTCCGCGTTGGATGCGGTGAAGTGCGGATTTGAGACGTACTTGATTGAAGACGCCTGCCGCGGCGTTGATATACCGGAGGGCTCGGTAGATTCGGCGTTGCACGACATGACAGAGGCCGGAGTGCGTTGTATAGGTTCCAGTGACCTGCGACATCTACTGGGCGTGTAGTGGTTCTACGCCGCTCGGCTCACTCATCCACCGGACGGGCATCCAGGAAGCGGTTGACGGTCTTTAACTTGACTTGTTTCATGGCCTCGGTAATGGAGACCCGGTAGATGTGAGGGTTGATGAGGCGCTTGAAGGAGTCATCGAACTCTTCAAGACTCGATAGCGCCCGGTTCCGCATCTGAGTGAGCGACTCGGCTTCCCCAATGCGCTTACCTCCCTTCATGTGTGGTTGGAGGAGAGGCACCGCCTTAATCCATTCATGGAGCCGAAAGCAACGGTAGTCGGTGTCGGGGTGAAAGAAAGAGACGTACTCACCTGGTGTCCAGGTCTCATCCTCAAAGGACACGAGATCGGCAATGGGAGTATTGTCCCGCGCATAAAAGCGATGCACCTGTTTAACCCCGGGATTAGTTGTCTTACTTGGGTTGTCCGAGACCTTCATTGTGGGTTCAAAACCGTCGCCTGTTTCTTTTGCAGCGAGTTTGTACACGCCGGTTAATGACGAGTCTGAACCACCGGTCACCAGGCTCGTTCCCACTCCCCAGAGGTCAACTGGTGCACCATGGGCAACCAGCTGCTCGATGATTGTCTCATCAAGCTCGTTTGAAACGGCAATAACTGCATCTTCCAGACCGGCAGCGTTCAGCCGTTCGCGCACTCTTCTACTCAGGTACTGAATGTCGCCGCTGTCGAGCCTGACACCAAAAGAGCGCCCCTTTTTCTTGAGCTCAAGTCCAACCTCAATTGCGTTGGCTATTCCACTTCGTAAGGTGTCGTAGGTGTCGATGAGCAGAATTGACTTGTCAGGATACAGCTCCGCGTAGCGTTCAAATGCTTCTCGCTCCGTGTCAAAGGCCATGATCCAGGAGTGTGCCATGGTGCCGCTTGTCGGGATTCCAAACTCCTTGCCAGCAAGGGTATTTGAGGTTGCTCCAGCGCCTCCGATATAGGCGGCACGACTGGCCGACATCGCCCCATCCGGTCCCTGCGCGCGGCGTAACCCGAACTCCATTAGCTTTCCTCGGCCGGTTGCCAGATACACCCGTGCCGTCTTGGTTGCTACGAGAGTCTGAAAGTTGACCTGATTAAGAAGCCGGCTTTCGATTAGCTGGGCCTCGATCAGTGAACTATGGACGCGAAGCAGTGGTTCGCCCGGGAAAACGGTAGTGCCTTCCCGCATTGCGTAGAGATCGCCCGTGAACTTGAACTCACCCAGGTAGTCGAGAAACTTCTGGTGAAAAAGCCCAGTGCTTTCGAGGTACGCAATATCCTCGGCCGAAAAACTGAGCTCTTCAAGATCGTCAATGAGGTCGTTGAGTCCGGCAAAAACGCTGTAGCCTCCGCCGAAGGGCTGTCGGCGAAAAAACATATCAAATACTACCTGAGGGTTTCTATCGTGGAGCAGATACCCTTGCGCCATTGTGAGTTCATACAGATCCGTCAGTAGCCCTGATTTTTTCATGAGGTGCTCCTTGATGTAGTTCGCAGCGGTTGGGTCTTTGCCTGGAGGTACTCATTTTCCTGGCTCGTCAGGTGGGGCGAGAGGCGTTCCCGGACACGTTCGTGATACTCATCAATCCAGATGATCTCGTCTTCATTGAGTAGCGATGTATCAATAAGACGCTGGTCAAGCGGACACAAGGAGAGGGTTTCAAACGACAGGAACTCACCGAACTCTGTCTGCTTGTCCTTTTGTACGACCACAATGTTTTCAATTCGAATGCCGTACCTGCCCGGGCGATATAGGCCAGGCTCATTTGAAATGAGCATACCGGGTTCAAGCGGAGTTGCGTTGAGCGTGGGGCTGATCCGATGTGGCCCTTCATGTACGTTCAGGAAGAACCCAATGCCGTGGCCGGTACCATGGCCGTAGTTGCGCCCCTCCTTCCATAGTGACAGCCGTGCGACAGCATCAATATGCGTGCCGGTGGCTCCGGAGGGAAAAGACAAGCGAGCCAATGCAATATGGCCCTTGAGTACAAGCGTGAAGTCGTGCCGAGCTTCCTCGGTCGGAGGCCCAAGGCTGAGCGTTCGGGTGATATCGGTCGTGCCGTCTTTGTAATGGCCGCCGGAATCTATGAGGTACAGCCCCTCGGCCTTCAAGGTCAGCGCGCTCTCGGCTGTTACCGAGTAATGCACTACCGCTCCGTGTTCAAGATATCCGGAGATGGTTGCAAAGCTCTCTTCCACAAAACGCGAGTCGGCAGAACGGAGTTCACGCAGCAGGGCTGCGGCGCTGAGCTCGGTAAGCTCCGCGCGTGGTGCCGCCTCCTCCACTGCGCGCAGAAATCGTAACAGTGCCGCGCCGTCGCGCTCCATACAGCCACGTAGTAGCTCTATCTCGCGTTCGGTCTTGATTGCCTTGAGGCTGGCAACTCCGTTTGGGTGCTCGACCAAACGAGTGGCGTGCGGGACGGCATCGGCCATCATGCAGGAAAAGGAGTGAGGGTCGACTACAACGATGGCGGACTCGGGCAGGTCGGCAATGAACTCGCGAGCGTCCTCGTAGGGAGCAATACTGACCGAGTCGAGCTGAAGCTCGTTCTTAAGCTGTGCGTTGAGTTTTTTCTCATCTACAAACCAGGTCGCACCGGTGGAATGTACTACAAGATATGACACAATTAATGGGTTATATGGGATGTCTTTGCCCCGCACATTGAGCAGCCAGGCAATTTCATCAAGCGCGGTGACAAAGTACTCCGCATCCGGGGCTACCGGGGAGGAAGCCCGCAAGCGGTTGAGCTTGTCACTACGGGTTTCGCCCAGAAACTCGGCCTCCAAGGCATAGGCGGGAGAGCTCGGAAGAGCTGGGCGATTCTCCCACAGCGGCCCCAGCAGGTCATTGCCCGGTCTGAGTCGAATGCCGACCTCGTTCAGACGTCCGGTCAGGACTCGTTGCTGCGAAAGAGAGAGGCACGCTGCGTCACAACCGACCGCCGCCCCGGGTTTTAGACTGCCACAGAGATACTCAGTGTAGCTGCGTACACCCGGTTCATCTTGGCGATGGAGGGTGATTGGCCCCCCGGCAAGTACCTGTTCAGCCTCAAGGTAGTAGCGGGAGTCGGTCCAGAGACCGGCCTCATCGGCTGTTACTACCACCGTCCCTGCCGAACCAGTGAAGCCGGACAACCAGGATCGATGCTGCCAATGTGCGGCCAAATACTCACTCTGGTGTGGGTCGGTGGCGAACACAATG
>PXEI01000367.1 GCA_003564775.1 Spirochaetaceae bacterium | reverse complement strand
GTAGATCCGGTTCGCATGCAGTTGCTGTTTGAACGCTTTCTCTCACGTGAACGGGCCGAGCCGCCGGATATTGATCTGGATATAGAACACCGGCGGCGAGAGGAGGTGATCACCTATGTGTATACGCGCTATGGACGGCGGCATGCGGCCATGGTTGCCAACACTATTCGCTACCGGCCAAAGTCGGCCTTGCGCGATGTCGGCAAGGTGCTTGATATACCGCAGCTGCATATTGAGCGTGTGGCCCGCTTGTTGGGACATCGCTCTGAGTCCATAGAACCGGCACTGCGCGATGCGGGGTTGCCCTATGACAGGCCGCCTTACCTGCTGCTGCGCGAACTTACCGAGCAGCTCTGCGACGTTCCCCGCCACCTCTCTATACACCCAGGCGGGTTCCTGTTAGGAGCAGAGGAGGTGGCCAGCATTGTGCCGGTGGAGAACGGGCGCATGCCCGGCCGGACCGTAATCCAGTGGGACAAGTACGACATTGAGGAAATGAATCTCTTTAAGGTAGACCTGCTTGGGCTTGGGGCGCTTACGCAGTTGCGCATGGGCTTTGAGCTGTTGCAACGACATTGTGGGGTCGATATTTCCCTGAACAGGATTCCTGCAGACGACCCTGTGGTCTATGAAATGCTGTGCCGTGCCGACACGGTTGGGGTCTTCCAACTGGAAAGCCGGGCTCAGATGGCAATGTTGCCGCGACTGCTCCCGAGCCGTTTCTATGACCTGGTTATTGAGATCAGCATAGTGCGCCCCGGGCCTATTGCCGGTGGTATGGTACATCCGTATCTCAAGCGGCGCGCCGGTGAAGAGGAGGTGAACTACCCGCACTCTGCACTTATTCCGGTGCTTGAGCGTACACTTGGGGTGCCTATTTTCCAGGAACAGGTCATGAGAATTGCTATGATTGCAGCGGACTACACCCCCGGAGAGGCGGATCAACTTCGGCGTGATATGGCGGCCTGGCGGCGTCACGGGGTTATAGAGCGGCATCATGACCGCATTGTCGGGCGCATGAGCGCCAAAGGAATTGAGCCACGATTCGCCGAACAGGTGTTTGACCAGATCCGCGGCTTTGGGGAGTACGGTTTCCCGGAAAGCCATGCAGGCGGCTTTGCGCTCATTGCGTACGCAACTGCCTGGCTGCGCGCCCGGCATCCGGTTGTGTTTACCTGTGCCCTGCTGAACGCCTGGCCCATGGGCTTTTACTCTCCGGCAACGATTGTGGAGGATGCGCGCCGGCATGGCGTGGAGATGCTGCCGTTGTGCGTTGTGCACAGTGACTGGGACTGTCTGCTTGTGCCACGTGAGGACGGCGCCTTTGCGGTACGCATTGGGTTTCGGTATCTCAAGGGGCTGAGGCAAAGCGAGTATGAGCGGCTTGAAGCTTTCCGGCAGCAGCAGAGTATCCAGGCCCTAAGTCCGGCAGCGCTGCAGTCGGAGGTTGGGCTCTCGGCAGCTGCGGTGGAGCTGCTTGCCGAGGCAGGGGCTCTTGATCTGCTAGATGCCAATAGGCGGCGCGCGGTCTGGCGGGGAGGTGCTCGTCTCCATGAACAGTCTGGCCAAGCAGCGCAGGACCCCATTCACGCACTACTCCGTGGTTTCGAACAGCCCTCACCGGAGTTCAATGCCCCCGGGCCGGAAGAACAAATTCTCTGGGATTACGAGGCTACCGGCCATAGCACCGCTGGGCACCCGATGCAACGCTTTCGTGAGTACTTAGCTTCGTTTGGAATGAAAAAGGCGGAAGATGTCGTAAACGGCGCAGACGGCCCGCGCAGCCCCGGCAGTGACAACCGCCGCAGCAGCGCCGACGGCCCGCGTGTGGTGTATGCCGGTATGGTGATCTGCCGGCAACGGCCCTCAACGGCGGGTGGAATTGTTTTTATCACACTTGAGGATGAAAGCGGGTTTATTAATCTCATACTCCGTAACTCCGTGTTTGAGGCTTTTCGGGCATTGGTAGTAGGCAGCTCAATACTGGGAGTGGAGGGGAAGATACAGCGTGCCGATGGAGTTGTGCATATTCTGGTGGAGCGTTGTTTTGATCCTTTTCGGCTTCGGAGAACCAAAGACACGTCTGAGAGTGCCGGTAAACAAGATAGCCTGCCACACGAGTATATTGGGAAGGACGGCCGCCCGGTACGAGTTCAGAGTCGTAATTTTCAGTAGTGGTATCTCACGCAGTAAGGTTAACTCAAAGCTCAAGGTCTTTTGGTGCCGTCTCGGTAATCTCACCGTCGGGCTGGAGCAATGTCGTTAACGAGTCAAGCGCCTTGAGGATATTGTCAACCTCATGTTCACTCAGTCGATTCAAACCCCGAATGAACTCCGGCTTAAGAGGCGCCGGAGCTTCCTCCAGAAAACGTATGCCGGGCTCGGTGATCTCAATGTGGATCTGGCGTCGGTCGGCACTGGTGCGGGTTCGCCGTACCAGGTTCTGTTTTTCAAGGCGATCAATAATGCCGGTCACGGTGCTGTTGTTCAGCGCGACCAACTTGGTCAATGCGCTAAAGGAAATAGGCCCGTGTTCGTATATCTCCCGTAAGCAAATAATTTGCGGAAGGGTGATCTTGTGGCTTTCCTGCAAGTGTTTTGAGTACTTGTTAATTTCATGTGCAATTTGCCGCAGCCGTTTGGTAATGTGAATAAAGAGCGGATCTACCATCTGCGTCTCTCGGGCACGATTCTGTTGTTCCATCATAGTCCTTCTACCCAGCGAACCGCTGCTCGTCATTTATACTGTTAGGCGAGAGCAGTACTGTTCTTCTCACAATATATACTTTCCACCGAAAACATTTCAACTACAATCGTACGGAATATGTGGTTGGACCTGTGTTTTTGCCTCTTTTTCTTGCTTACTTGCACCGGAGCAGGCTGCATGATATGTTTTGGTTCCTTTTATGAAACTTTCCGGAGCGCGATTAGCCGCCCTTGAGGGCTGGACTTCTATTGTTACCAATACTCTCCTTTTTGTGCTCAAGCTCTGGGTAGGTATTGTTTCGGGCTCAGTTGCCATCATGGCAGATGCCTGGCACACAATCTCGGACTCCCTGAGTTCTGTTGTGTTGCTCATTGGCTCCCGCACTGCGGTCAAACCGCCTGATCGGGAACATCCCTTTGGGCATGGTCGGGCCGAGCTCATTGCCTCGATCTCCATTGGAGTTCTGTTGGGGGTGGTGGGCTTCAACTTCATTCTTGAGGCTGGAGAGCGCTTGCTGGCCGGAGCCTCGGCAGAGTTCGGAGTTCTGGCTATTAGTGTCACCGGTATCTCGGTGGTGGTTAAGGAAGCCTTGGCGCAGTTCGCATTTTATGCGGCGCGCACAACAGGTTCCGGTGTTATGCGCGCCGAGGCTTGGCATCACCGAAGTGACGCAATCACCTCTGCACTCATTCTCGTTGGTATACTCCTGGGGTCAAGGATCCCCTGGATCGATGCCGCTATGGCATTGATCGTCGCTGTTTTGTTGTTGCGGTTGGCCTATGAAATCATTAAAGACGGGGCGCTGCCGCTGTTGGGCGAGCGGCCTACGGCAGACCTCTTAGCATCGCTGCGAGAGGTCGCGGATGAGGTGAACCCTGCAATTGGCGATATACATCACCTGCATCTACATCGCTATGGAGATCATGTTGAAGTCACATTTCACGTGTGTCTCGATGGCGGTATGACGGTGAATGCTTCCCACGATATTGTAGATTCGCTTGAAACAGCATTGCATCGGCGCCTTGGCATTGAGGCTACCGTGCATGTTGACCCCTCCTGAAACTCCCAATCACTGAACTGCCGGCCGGTCTACCGAGATTTTAGTACTTTACACTCAGTTGCGTCGCGAACGCGACCATAACTTTTTAAGGAGTGGCATATGACTGAGTTTCACGAACCGGTAGAGGTTCTGTCGCAAACAACTAGGAACTATATTCGCGCAATTAACAGCCTCAAGGAAGAGTTAGAAGCGGTCGACTGGTACCAACAGCGCATTGACGGAGCAACCGACGAACAGCTTGAGCAGATTCTGGCACATAATAGAGATGAAGAGATGGAGCATGCCTGCATGAGCCTGGAATGGCTGCGGCGGAACATGCCTGGGTGGGATAGCGCGCTGCGAACCTATTTGTTCACTGAAGGCAACATCCTTGAGCTGGAAGAGTCGGCCACGGCCGGACATGGGGCGGAGTCTCACGGGCCGCGAGCAGGTTCAAGCGGGGATCTTGGAATTCGAAAGCTCTAAAGGAGAGACTTGATATGGATATATTGCGACAATCAATGGCCCCGCTTTCTGGAAACGCGTGGGAGGAAATAAACGAGCAAGCTCGGCGATACTTCCGGAGCTTTCTGTCGGCCCGGCGTCTGGTGGATATCTCAGGGCCACACGGATGGGCATACCCGGCCGCTCCTACCGGGCGTCTAACGGTTCCCGAAGGGCAGGGAGATGAGCCGGTTCGGTACGGTGTGCACAATGTGCAGCCCTTGGTCGAAACCCGGGCAGGTTTTACGGTAGATATCTGGGAAATGGACAACATCACGCGCGGGCTTAGAGATCCGGACTTCAGCTCGTTAGAGACCGCTGCACGTGAGGCAGCCGCTTTTGAGGAACGCGCCGTTTATCAGGGCTTTGCGCAGGGCGGGATAACGGGCATGCTCGAGTCCTCTGGTCATGAGGCGGTGTCCCTTGGAGATACGCCGGAGGAGATGTTGCAGGCAGTTTCGCGTGCAGTCCCCGTGTTTGTAAACTCAGGCGTTGAAGGGCCGTACTCACTGGTGTTGGATCGTAAACACTGGCAGCAGCTTTCCACCTACGTCAATGGCTATCCGCTCCGCGATCATATCAAGAATCTTATCGGCGGGGATATCATCCTCTCAAACGAGGTCGATATTAATCTGGTACTCAGCACTCGCGGCGGTGACTTTGAGTTGGTACTTGGACAGGATTTTTCTATTGGTTACGAGACGCACGACACCAAAACCGTACGGCTCTACTTCACCGAGTCATTCACGTTCCAGATTCTGGACCCGGACGCTGTCATAGTTCTCAACGCGTAGTCGGAACGGTCGCCCTGGGAGCGGGGCCTTATCTGCCAAGGCTGGCTCTCAGGGTTCCTCAGCTCTACAGTTCCGAGCCAAAACGCTCTTTATGAATCCTCCCCTTAGGAAGGCGCTTCCGATCGTGAGGTTGTTTCTCTTCCTTGGGGTATCCCAGCGCAAGTATGCACGCGACGGCCAAGCTGGAGGGAATTTCCAGAACATCGCGCACATACTGCTCGGCGGAGCTTCCAGGTGAGTGGAGACGGTTGCGAATCTGAATCCAGCAACTCCCAAGTCCCTGGTCTTCGGCACCCAGATAGATGTGGGTGGCGGCAATGGCACAGTCCTCTACCCATACGTCGGTCTTTTCGGGGTCACCAAGGACAACAACCGCAACCGGGGCTGTCTCCAGCGCATGGGCGTTCGACTTCGCAACCGATAACTTGTCCAGGCGTTCGCGCTCGGTTACCAGAACAAACTCCCACGGCTGAGAACCCTTGGAGCTGGGTGCCATGAGAGCGCCTTCTATGATCTTGCGGAGTGTTTCCTCATCCGGCTTGCGCTCCGTGAAACTACGTGCCGTTCTACGATTATGTAACAAGGTATCAATCACCGTTCGGCTCCTCTTGGGGACAATGTCTCTGTAGTATACACCCGACTTGGTGAGAGAGCCGGCAGAAAAATGTGCTCGCGAGCACCTGCGGGTCTTTGTCCGGGCTTTCCAGTTTCTGTGGCCTTTCTCTGTGGGTCTGTCCCTGCTATACTGCGGGTCTTATGCAACGACGCGTAGCACGCACAGGGGCTGATGGCGCCTCACCTGCACACCTGCCTCTCGGGCAGGTCGTACTCATAGTCGGGCTTTTTCTCACGATGCTGCTTCTTGGGTGGGTAGAGAATATCCGTGGTCCGGCAATACCTTTGCTTCGCCTGGATCTAGGGGTGTCATACCGCGGCGTTGGATTCATGCTGTCTTCTTACTCGCTCCTGTACTTTCTTACGGTTTTCCT
>PXEI01000195.1 GCA_003564775.1 Spirochaetaceae bacterium | reverse complement strand
TTCTCAGGTTCAGGAGTCCATACGCGCAGGAAGCTTGGAGCAGCCATAACATGGAACTTTTATCCCCCGCGGGCACACCGGAAAAACTCCGTTTTGCGTATCTCTACGGAGCCGACGCCGCCTACTTTGGTCTTGGAGGACTGTCGCTCCGTGACCGTGCCGGTAATTTTGACGATGGTGACCATGCAGCCCTGGTAACGTCGCTGCGCGCTTCCAAAGGCACCAAACGCCTGTACTGCGCCGTAAACCGGTACTTCCAGAACGATGAGTTACGTGCGCTTGAGCAACGTCTGGATCAGGTGGCCGAACTCCCTATCGATGCCTTCATAGTCAGTGACCTTGGCGTTGTACCGCTGCTGCGAGCCCGTATGCCAAACTGCGAGCTGCATCTCTCTACTCAGGCCAACTGCACCAACCAGGAAGCAGCGCGGATGTACCGTGACATGGGCTTTTCACGCATTGTTGCGGCACGTGAACTCTCTTTGCAAGAACTGGCCGAGATCAAGAATGCAGTGCCAGATCTTGAGCTTGAGGCATTTGTCCACGGTGCAATGTGCCTGGCATACTCAGGGCGATGTTTTATCTCTAAGTGGATGGCAGGGCGCTCTGGCAATACCGGAGACTGCGCCCACTCATGCCGCTGGGAATACGCCTTGCACACTGGTGAGATGTACCTGCAGGAGCGCGAACGCCCCGACGAGTACTACCCAGTGATAGAGGATGAGGGACATACCATGATCCTGTCCTCACGGGACCTTTGCTTGATAGACCACCTTGCAGCCTTCCGCGATGCGGGAGTGGACAGCCTCAAGATTGAAGGACGCATGAAGTCGGTGTACTACACTGCGGTAGTGACCCGCGCCTATAGAAAAGCCATTGACGCGGTCATGAACCCTGCAGCTCCTGACCCAACGCCCTTTCGCGATGCGCTTTTTGAGGTCAGCCGACGTGAGTACTCGACCGGGTTCTACTTTGGCGATGACGCGGTACAACACCCTACCGAGACCAGCTATCGCGAGGAATATCGGTTCCTTGGTGTGCTTGAGGAGGACACCAGAGCTTCAACCGACAATCCAGCTGATAGTCCAACACGAGCACTGTTCTTTACCGCAAAAAACGTCTGTCGCGTCGATGATGAGGTTGAGGTGCTGGACCCCGATATCGCCAAGCTCCGTCTCAGCAGTCCGGTGTTTCTGGATGAAGACGGCCACGAGGTGGATGTAATAAAGCCAAGCCGGAGTTACTCCATCTTGGGCCCTTACGACCTGACTCCCGGCATGGTGCTTCGTCGACGCATCTACGACAAAGAGCGGCTCAAAACCTGAGCGGCCCTCGCCGCGACATTTTCCGCCTTGCCATTCACGTCCAGCCACGGTATCCTTCGGTGATATGCACAGTTTAGAGCAACGAATGGCCAATCTCGGTATCGCCGTGCCGGAGCTTCTCCTGCCGAACTCCAACATCGACCTGGAACAATGGGCAGTTATTGCCTGTGACCAGCATACCGCGAGCCCTGACTACTGGAACAAGGTGGAGACTTTTGTCGGTGAGGCACCCTCGACCCTGCGGCTCATCTTTCCCGAGATATATCTCAACGACGCAGACAAAGATCTTCGAATTACGGAAATCAAGAACACCATGGCTCGGTATCTTTCCGATGCCGTTTTTGCCGAGCCTACCAGAACGGCGGTGTATATTGAGCGGGAGACCGGGCGTGGATCTCCGCGGCGTGGTTTGCTTCTAAGTTTTGATCTGGAACAGTACGACTACTCACCCGACTCGGACAGCCTCATACGCGCGACTGAAGGGACTATTCTTGACCGCATTCCACCACGAATGGAGATTCGCCGCGGAGCTCCACTCGAGTCGCCTCACATCATGGTGCTGGTAGACGACCCGGATCATAGTGTTATGGCGCCCTGGCTGAAGGGCAGTCCTGGCTCCAACTCAGATCTGCTCTACGACACACAGCTCATGGAGGGCGGCGGCCACATTAAAGGCTACAAGGTTGGGGAGCTAGAACTCAGGTCGGTGGTTGAAGCGCTTGAAGCGCTTCAGGCTCCAGACAGACTAGCGGAACGTTACGGTGCTGGCGGGCGCCTGCTCTTTGCAATGGGCGACGGGAATCATTCGTTAGCCACAGCAAAAGCAGTATGGGAAGAGCTTAAGGCGGCGGGGGCCGATCCAGTCTCACATCCGGCACGCTGGGCCTTGGCTGAGCTGGTGAACCTGCATGACCCTGCACTTCTTTTTGAGCCCATTCACCGCGTTGTTCTGGGTATAGATCTGGCCCGCTTTCTTGCCGAGCTGCGGAACTGTCCCGATTGGGAGTATCACCCCAATGAAGGCCCGGCAGCTCCACCTCCCGAGACTGCTCCGGAAGGCAGCATTCTCATGCTCAGCCCAAGCGAGTCGGGCATGCTACGCCTCAAAGACAAAACGCGACTTGCAGCCGCTACCGCTCAGGAGTTTCTGGACACTGTCAGCGCGGCAGCAACGGCCAAAGAACGGCCCGAGGTGGATTATATCCACGGCTCGGCCACAGTTGCCGCACAGGTGAAGGAGCACGGCGCTGTGGGCTTTATCTTACCTGAGTTTGACAAAGATGGCCTGTTTCGCACGGTTGCTCGTGAAGGAACCTTGCCCCGCAAATCTTTCTCAATGGGAGTAGCCGCCGAAAAACGCTACTACCTGGAATGCCGGAAGATTCTCACCTGACGTGCGAAACACCGACATGATATACTATTGATAGGTATGTGATGAAAACCTTGATCGCCGTCGCGTTGTTGTTGCTTCCGCTCAGTATAGCGGCGCAACAGCAGAGTACACAGCTCGTCTTCGCTTTTGTGGGTGTCTCCTCGCTAAATGAGGACATCACCCAGGCGGAGATACGCGTTCTTGAGAACAGGCTCACTACCGCACTTGTCGGCATTGCGCAGTCACAAGGCTATAGCATAATTATCCCTCGCAACCGGGACCTCATTCGCACCCGGCTCGATTCGGTGAAAGATAACGAACGGTCGCAAGGAGCTTCTGGACTTGCCGAGCTTGTTGCCGCCCATGGTGTAGTGATTGGGGATATCCATAGAATATCGGACAACTTCTTTTTAGATCTACAGGTAATCGCGACATCCAGTGGGGATACCCTTTTTGCCTATAGCGCCGAGTTTGAAAACTACCTTGCGGCCTTAGACGGCGGCCGCCATGCAATGTATGCCCTTTTCGATGTAGAAATTCGTGAATCGTATGAGGGCGATATCGCACAACGCGAGACCAACGCTCAATCAACGGCTCGCCTGGAAACCCATGCCTTCTATCAGGAACCATCCCCGGAGCTTATAACCGGGCGTTGGTCGGGAGATGTCGGGATTGACCACATTGAGCTGTTTTCCGATGGGCGCGGGGTTGCTCGAATTCCCGGTGGTCACACTATGCGTGTACGCTTCGAGACCATAGAAGATCAGATTGTTGTCGTTCAGGACGAACCTAACGCTCCCAAGCTTTACCTGGGAAGCTTTCCCTACAGTCTTGCGGTGCAGATTGTCGAGCTTGCGCGTCCTATGCGTTGGATTTTTCGTCTCAGTCGAGATGGAACACAGCTCATCGGCAGCAAGGAGACTACCTCGGTGCGTGTCGAGCAAGGCAGGGTCGTCGGTGCCGACAACAGTTTCTCACGCCCCGCGGCCTGGGAACGACTGCCTTAACTCACCTTCTGGGGCTGTAGCGGCCTTTCTTTAACCATCGGTGAGCTTTGTGGCCCAAACTGAGAGGGAGTTCCGCTACCACGACGAACGCGGCGCGAACTGTTTCTACCCAACGCCATTCGAACAGCGACGACGAGAAGCCCGACACTTAACGCAACAGCCCTGATCCACGGATAATGGTTCCGCCCCTCAGTGATTGGCCGTACCATCCGGCCCGGACTTGCGGTCTCGTTAACACAGCCAGGATTAGGGTACCCAACGACGCGGATAACCCCTTCATTTGGCCTGTACAAGCCAATTCCCCGCCCCTCCATCACTACTACATCCGAGAGTGTACGAAGATCTTCAATCCGGCGCAGAAGCTGTGTATTCTTCCGTTCAAGCTCAGACACATTCATACGCAGCTGCAACGCGTACTCGTTGTGTCGCTTATGTTCAAGGTTTCCATATGAGGAGAAAACAAGAGTCAAGGATAAGTAGGTTATCGCCGTTGCACAGAGTGCTAGAAGTAAAGAATTTCGAATCATATCTCTCTCCTCTATAACGGTGTTACTGTACGGCGGCTTTAGATGTTGACAAGCAAAAACTCCTCACTGTACCTTAGGTTTTGCGGTTCACTAGGGCGAAAGAGTTGCCGATACATCCTATGTAGGACTTAACCTCATCGTCTAGGAGTGTTTCATGGCCGTCGACGAAACTACATTCGGCAATTCCAACGCCGACGAACTACCCGAGTCCGAGCTCGAGCAATACGGAGTGTGGGTGAAATCCGCCCCTGAAGATCTTGACGAGACCGGTGAAGACTCCTTTCAGCTTGAAGACTTCTCGGTCGACGAGCTTGAAGACTCTGCGCGAAGCTTCCTTGGAGAAGAGGACGCACAGCCGCCTGAGTTTGACGATGACGTCTTTGACGAGGTTCCGGTCTTTAGTGACGAGGAAGAAGACCTCCTCGCCGAGCTTGAACGTTCGGATCCCTCCGGAGCAGAACCGACTGGAGACAACGGCTCACCCTCAGATGATTTGTTTGAGGTCTCCGGGGGTAAGCATTATGCGCTGGATATAGAAGACGACGGATCCGAGCTTTCAGAGACCGAACAAGAAACCGAGCAGTTTGGCATCGAACATGATAGCTTTGAAGATATTGAACAGGAGTTCAATGCCGTAGAACCAGCAGAAGACTCACTGAGCTTTGGAGGAGAGTTTGAAGTGCCGGACGAGGACGCTGAGTTCCCATCGGCCGCTTATCCTAGCCTGGATCTGGACGCAACCTCACTTCCAGGTGACGACGACGAAGCTGACGACTACGACGATATTCAGATAGACCTTGATCATGATTCAAGTATACCAGAACTTGAACTTGATGAGTCGACCGATCTTGGCGTGTCCGACCTCACGCCAGATGAAGAACAGCTTCTTCGTGACGCTGAAGAGTCAATTGACGCAACCGAGAAGGATGATGAAATGGATCAAGCCGCCTACAGACTCCTGGAACAGATCCAACAAGAGATCGCCGGTATCAAGGAGGAGCTTCACGAGGTTCGTGAAGACATAGCCGATATTCGCGCCAATCGTGACCTTGGTGTCCCGGGAACCACTGAATCCTCTATCGCATCAAAGCCAAAATCAGAGAGTTCCGAAGAGACCTCGGGGTTGCTTGATCCTGGTTTCTTTGAAGAAGACGAAGATGAAACTATCGCCCTCACCGGCGACGAGCTGGATAATATTCTCAATACAGCCGACTTTGTCGAGACCACCGGGGAGCCTTCTCCAGTTGATGACGCAGTTCATGAAACTACAGAGGACTCCGAGGGTGGGGCTCTGGACACTAGTGAAGCCCTCGACGATATCGATATCGATATCGACGACACAGAGCTCGAGTCCGACTTTGATATCTCATTTGAACAGGACGCAAGCGGTGACCTCGACGACCTAGATGAAGAGCTTCTTCAGGAAGACATTATTCCTCTCGGTGAAACGGCACAGGACGTGAATGACGAGGAAGCCGTAGAGGATGCACCCCACGACACCGAAGACGACACTGACGAAATCACTATTGATATTGCCGATGACGACGAGGAAGCCGACGAAGTCTTCACCAGTGGCGACGAGCACAACGTGGAACCGTCTGCCGAAACCGAGTTGGATATCGAACTCAGTGACGACCTGGATCTAAGTGATCTTGAGTCCGAACTCGACGAACTGGAAAGCGGAGACACGGCACTACCTTCCTCAGCAGCGGAAACAGAGGTATCGGAGCCACCAATCGAAGAGATATCCATTGACGATGAGTACGCTCTACCGGATGAAGACGAGGATTCCGACGATACACCTGCGGGATTC
>PXEI01000015.1 GCA_003564775.1 Spirochaetaceae bacterium | reverse complement strand
CTCGGATGGTGCATGAGCGTCAGCCAAAGCTCTTCGAGTTCCTGTACCGGCTACGCAAGAAAGACGAGGTTCGCAAGCTGCTGAGTTTACAGTCGCCGGAGCCACTGATTCACAGCTCTTCATTGTACACCCGTCCTGGGGCGTGTAGCAGCATTGTATACCCGTTGAGTGCCCACCCTGACTCGGCGAATGCGGTTCTGGTATATGACCTGCGCCGCGACCCACGCAGCTGGATGGAGCTATCACCCGCAGAAATTCGCAGCAAGGTTTTTGCGCCGAAGGATCATATAGAAGAGTCCGACAGAGTTCGCTTTGTGTCGGTCCACCTGAACAGGTGTCCTGCATTGGCACCGTTGAGTACGCTGAGTGAAGAACGAGCGCTTGAGTTAGGAATTGATCTTGCGGAGTGTATGCGGAATGCCGAACGCCTGCGTGCCCAACCAGGACTTGTGCAAAAAATCCGGGAGGTATACGCCGGGGGCCATGACCAACGGCGCGACCCTAAAGATCCGGATCTCCAGATCTACTCCGGTGGCTTCTTTGGTGATGAAGATCGGCAGATTTTTGAGTATGTTCACCAGGCCGAGCCTCAGGAGCTCATCAGTTCACCGCCGGGCTTTCGTGACGCTCGTGGCGCGCAGCTTTTGTGGCGGTATCTTGCTCGGAACCATTATGACCTACTCCCTGCTCAGGACAAAAGCCGCTGGATGAGCCACTGCGCGGGTAGACTTCTAGCGCCGGAGATTGAAGATGCCATGGACTTCAAGCGCTTCCGTCGTAAGGTGGAGAACCTGCTTGTAAGGTCTGATACACCAGCTGCGCACAAAGGTGTTTTGCAAGAGTTACGTGAGTATGCCGACTGGATAGAGGCTCACGTGTTGTCTTACCAGGGATAGTGCCCACTCAGACTCGCCAAAAAAAGGCTGAGGCGGTAGCCGCCTCAGCCGTGGGTCTTTCCTGTTGCGGGAATTAGTCTACAAGGCCAAGAGCCATGCGGGCTACTGCCAACTTATAGGCTTCCTGCATCTCAATGGAGTAGTGCGGGAAGTCACTCCAGGTAGCGCCGGTGCGGACATCGGCTACCATCCACTCGTTGCCTGCGCCTTCGTAGACATCAACGTTGGTGTTGGCATCAATGCTGGGGTCTGCAACCAGTTCAAGGTCCTCACGTCGCTGCTGTGTTGCGGCTGCGTAGTCGGCCATTGGGTTGTTCCTAAAGAACTCAACGTTTCGGGCGTGGTTGTGACGGTACCCGAGGCTGCTGGAACGAATTGGCATGTAGGTTGACTCAGGAAGAGCCTTGTTCATGACTCCACCGTAGCGAACAGTCTCGCTTGCAGTCGGACCAACGGTGACGTTGAGCCCATCAATTGTGACGGATACGAGTGTGTCGTTCTTCACTGCATCCGCGTATGCCTTGGCACGAATCGGGTTCGACATCATCCCTTCGAAATCTCGTTGCCAGTGGCGTGAGGGGCGAGAGAAGCCGTTCGCGCCTGGAGAGTACTGTGCCCACATATACTCGCCGTTCTCACCAACTTCGTTGTAGATGTAGAACATGTATCCACGAATTGCAGGATCTGAGTGGCCTCTGTTTGCGAGCGGATCCGGAACACGAACTACCGCACCATCTCCAGCATCTACGGCCCAATCAGCCAGCCCCAGATACTCAGCAAAGCTTGCGGCCACGACTTCGTGGTTAGCATTCACTGTAACGGTAGCTTCACCAATGTAAGCGCCCTGGTGAGCGACGTAGTACTTGGTCGCAGTTGCGGTTGCGGCGTTCTCCGAACGCCCGCCTGCAAACACGGCAGTACCGGTCAGCGCCAGAACCATAACAACAAAAAGAACCTTCTTCATTATTCTTGGCCTCCTAAGCCTTGTAAGTGTGTTAACCCAACGAGGGTCGGGTGCTCCTAATTAGCCTACCAACAGTAATAGGTGGCAAGCCCTCAAGAAAATCTTATCGATAAAGAGATACTAATATGACAAGGAGAGTAAGTCAAGGGTTTTGCTCAAGTAAAATCTAGTGTGAAGACCTGCCTTGTTCATGGATGGTATCCGAGGTAGATTATCGGCGGTATGTCTTTAGAAAATATTCAGACACAGTCAGGCGAAGGTGGTGCCAAGAGAGATCGAGTCGCGGTGAGCTGCCAGGGAGTTGGCGCTTGCATTCACGACGGTCTGCGGGTCGGTCTCTCTATGTCATGGAGGCTTTCCCTGGTGTTGGTACCGGCCGGGTTCTTCGTGTTCCTGTTGGATTTGTTCGGGTTGCTTACTCCTTTGGCTGCCGTATTGGATCCCGTAATGGCGCTTGCCGGTCTTCCTGGAGAGGCAGCCTTGGTTTTCGCCACCGGTGCGCTCATCACCATCTACCCAGCAATCGGTGTCATGACATCCCTCAGTTTCTCCGCCGGTGAAATCACGGTAATGGCGCTCATGATTCTCATCTGCCATAACCTTTTTGTTGAGACGGCGGTGCAGACGCGAGTTGGGTCTCATCCTGTTCGGATCGTGCTCGTCCGAGTTCTCACTGCAGTGGTGGTTGGAGTTGTGGTTGGGCGCCTTATGGGGCTGGAAGCAGACGCCGGTAGATCCCTGACTATGGAGTTTCAGTTAGGGTTCCCTGGGTGGTCGCAGGCCTTTGGCGCGTTTTCTGCGTGGTTCGTTGGAACCTTGCATACCCTTGTGCGAATTGTGATACTCGTGGTGTTGCTCATGATTGGGCAGCGCCTACTCGAGCGTACCGGAGTTCTGCGACATCTTGCACGAGTCCTGGAACCGGTTGTTGTTGTGCTTGGTTTGCCGCGGAGTACAGCCTTCTTGTGGATTGTTGGAAATACCCTGGGACTAACCTACGGGGCTGCAGTTATTCTTGAAGAGCGCCAGCGCGGAGGCATTTCGCTAGAAGACGCCGATCTCCTCAACCATCACTTAGCGGTATCTCATAGTCTGTTCGAAGACACCCTATTGTTTGTAGCGCTGGGGGCCGGAGTGTTTGTACTAATAGTTCCACGCCTGGTCGCGGCGCTGTGTGTTGTGTGGCTCAGGCGCTTGACCCGAGGCACTGGCTGAGCAGCCAGTGCCGACCAATCGGAACCGGTTACCTGATAACCTGATAAGCTGATAACCTGAAGTGGGAGGGGCGACCTTGAAGAAGCTCGGTACTTTCGGCGGTGTATTTGTTCCTTCCTTTGAAGCGATTCTTGGGGCTGTACTCTTTCTCATTCTTCCATTGCTCGTGGGTGCGGTGGGCGTCTGGAATGTCATGATTATTGTGGTGCTTGCGAACTCAGCAACACTCGCAACAGCGTTCTCTATCGCCGACAGTTCAACCAATGTGCGAAATGTCGGTGCAGGCGGAATGTATGCCTTGTCCAAAAACTCGCTGGGAATAGCATTTGGCGGTTCTATTGGAATTCAGCTCTTCATTGCTCAGGCGGTGAGTATTGGATTCTACTCTGTGGGTTTTGCCGAGCCTCTGCAGCAGTTTGTGGTGCGGATCCCAGCCGTCGCAGACATGGTACAGAGCTACGGAATTTCTGTACTTCGTCAAAAGCAGTTGTTGGCAACCTGCATAGGACTGATTGCGCTCGCGGCCGCATTGGTCGGTGCAGATTTCGCGTCAAAGCTGCAGTCGGTCATATTTGTTGTGCTAGTGGTGGCCGTTGCGGTGGTGCTGGCCTCACCGCTGTTTGGCCCGCAGTATGCTGGCGAGCCGGTTTTCACCTCCACCTTTCTTGGACGAGGACTCATACCCGGAATCGGCTTTTGGGCGGCATTTGCAACCTTCTTTCCGGCGGTAACGGGAATTGACGCCGGTGTGGGGATGAGCGGCAACCTCAAAAACCCTAGTCGATCCCTCTCACGTGGCACCTTTTGGGCCATTGCAGTTACCTTTATCGTCTACATCGCCACCACGTTGGTATTTGGCCTGGTACGGCATGACCTGCTTGTTCCTTCAGAGAGGTACGTCCCATCGGCAATTAACATATTCATGTTCGAGCCGGTTATCATGATGGTGTTGCTCGTTGGAATTCTCTTTGCAACCGGATCCTCGGCGCTTTCCTATTTCTTGACTGCGCCGCGGACTGCCCAGGCACTTGTACGTGACCGCGTGATACCTCGGCCCTTTCGCTTCCTGGGACGAGATTTCACCAAGAACGGCCGTGAACCACGCTGGGCCACAGTCATGACCTTCCTCATCTTTCTTCCGGTTATCTGGGCAGGAGATATTGCGCTTGCTTCACTCATAGTTGGGATCTGTTTTCTGGTGGTATATGCGTGGATGAACCTTGCTGCCTTCTTTGAACGAATAAGTGGAAACCCAAGCTTTCGCCCGACCAGCAAAGGCCATTGGTTCGTTTCCCTCTACGGCTTTGTAATCTGTATGGCGGTGGTTTCGCTCTTTGACTTTCGGATTGGCATTGCAATTCTTGCTGCTCAGTTCCTTCTCATTGTTTTGCTACTCAAGTTTCGGGCTCGTAATATGCTTGAGGGTGTATGGTGGGGTGTACTCTTTTCACTTGTTGGCTGGGGTTCAAAAAAACTCGGAGTAATTGTCCAAGGCACCAAAAACTGGCGGCCCATCGTTGGGGTGTTCGGTTTTGCCGACAAAGAGGAAGAGACGGAACGCCTGCAGGGAATTGCGCTTCGTATTGGTGAGAATCGTGGGTACGTCGCGCTCAATCTCCTCTGCCCACGCAAGTTCGACCCCGAGTCTGTGCCGCAGCTACCCGGTTCGCGTCTCATTCGCACTACGGAGGACCGCTATGGAACATCAATTCGCTCCATTGTGCAGGCAACCGTCCCCGGCGGGTACAACTTCAACACAGTGGTGCTTCCAATGGACTCGCGGCTGAACCTGACCGACCTCATCCGCGATCTCATTGCCGAAAAGGTGAACGTGATTCTGTATAGACATGGCAAAGTGGAGATTGGAGCAGGGCGTATTGATGTTTACTGGAAGGGACAGGAAAACGGAAACCTCATGGCGCTCCTCGCGTATATCATCTCGCACTCGGGTGAGAGGGCCAAGAATCCGGACGTCCGCGCAATTCGAATTATCCGCAAGCTCAAGATTGAGGAGCAACCCGAGGTAGCCCGCGAGGAGATGGAAGAACTGATTCGCGGGGCGCGCCTCGATGGTGAGGTGCTCATACTCGAACCAGACGAAAAGCGCTTCCAAGAAACTGTTGGGACCCATTCCAGCGATGCTGCCATGATTCTCATGGGAATGCCGGGCGAGACGATGGGGGCGGTTGCTCAGGCCTTCCAACTCGACGAGCTCTTCTTCACCAAGCAGATTGAGGCATACGAGGATTTCCCACCTATTCTCTTCGTAAAGGCCTCGGGGGTGTTTGACTTGTACGCGTAGTCTAGTGTGCTGGAGTTTGTACCCCTAACCAAATTCTAACATGGATAGTGTTCAGTTGGTCTAAGATGGAGATATCGCACGAGTTAGATGCCGTTCAACAGAACATCCTCCGAATGGGAGCACGGGTCGATACTGCACTTCGCAAGACCTTGGCGGCCCTCGAGCTCCATGACTATGACCTTGCGGCCGAGGTAATTCGTGAGGATTCCGTCATAGATGCGCTGCAAGCGACTATTGAGGACCAGTGCACGCATATCATCTCTGTTGCTCATCCGAGCCCTGCAAATCTGAGGCAACTCCTCGTGGGAATAAAGCTTGCCTCGAGTCTCGAACGAACCGGAGATCACGCACGTCACCTCGCGCGCCGAGCGCGGGTGGTGACCGATCCGCTGTTTGTGGAAGCCCTTCCGGTTATCCGCCGCATGGCCCAGATCGACACCGAGATGTTACATGACAGCCTGACGGCCTACGTAAAGCGAGATGCTGAGGCAGCCTGTGAGATTGCGGCGCGCGATGATGAGATAGATGCCCTGAACAGCCGACTGCATAAGCTGCTTGTCGGGATTATGCAGGAGCACCCCGAGACTATTGAAAAGGGAATGGAGCTCATCATGGTGAACCGGTTTCTGGAACGTCTTGGTGACCACGTAACCAATATCTGTGAGTGGATTGTTTT
>PXEI01000206.1 GCA_003564775.1 Spirochaetaceae bacterium | reverse complement strand
TAATGGTGTCCGGTACGGAAATCTGAATACTACGATACTCGTCCGACATTTGACCTCTTTCGTCGCGCTTCCGCGGCGTAGCGAATGGCATCTACAAAGCTGGAGTAACTTGTGCACCTGCAGAAAACGCCGTTTGCCGCTCGCTCAATATCTTCAGCTCGTGGCGAGCTGTTGTGCTGGATCAGTCCATGGGTCACCAGAACCTTGGCCGCCGCACAGAAGCGGCACGGGTCCATTCCAGCTCGCTGGAATCCACGTTCGATATCCGCAAAATCCGGAGTCTTCATGAAGCCTTCGATTGTCACAATCTCGCTTCCAAGTGCCTTGAAGGCAGGCAACATGCAGGATGATGTTACGTGACCGTTGAACAGAATAGCGCATGTCCCACACCGTCCTCGGCGGCAACCGGGGCGGGCCCCGCCCAGCCCAAACTCCTTACGTAAGAGATCTACAAGCAGAAACTCCGGGTCGGTATCAATGGTGATACTATCGTCGTTCAGTGTAAACCAGATAATCATATGGCCTCCAGTCTTCCCACGACCGCCGAGGGCCCGCTAGGAACGGCATTCAGCTGGACCGCTCCAGCCTGCTCGGTTGCTGCAATGTAGGCGGCCGGAACCACCAGTCCGGCGAGCGACTCCACACCATAGGAAGATCGTTTCCCTGGAAGGTTAACAAACTCTATATGCAGTTGCTCGTGCGTTGGTGCACGGCCGGGCTTGTACAGCTCATACCCGGCGGCGGTAATAGCACCATCTACATACTCAATCACCTCGCCGGTTGTCCAACCAAGTGCTTGCGCCACTCCAGCCTCCAGGGATTTGCGGGCTTGCTCCGGATCAATGATGCGGCCAGCCTCGACACACATCCATATTCCGCGTACGCGCGTCGCCAGCGTAGCTGGCTCAAGCTCTACCTCCACTACACAGGCGACGGTCGCGTTCCTGTGGGTGGATAGGGCCTTGCTCCAGTCATGTTCGGTCTTCTTGCCCTTTGCGGCTTTTACGGTTTTGCGAGCCTCTATGGGAAGGGGATCGCGGAAACGACGCTTTTTGATAGTGTTGGCGCAGTTCTCAATGAGTTTCCCGATGACCGCGGTGTTGCGTGAGAGCGTTGATGGGCCCGAATCCGGCACGATGTCGGTGTCGATATCGACAATTTCCACATCCGAAATCCCAAGGATTTCAGAAACGCTCTGGATCCAGTGTTGATGGAGTGATTGATTCTCAGCGACCGCCGAGGTGAAGATAGTACCCTTTGACTCGGTGTCAAGACGAACCTTGACCGTTGCTGATAATGACGACGCCTGGCCGTGATCCAGAAAGCCGTCAACCGAGGATGCAAAAGCAATGCCTATGCCGCGCGGCCGTATTCCTATTTCCTCACGAGCTGCGCGCCGCTTTTTTTGCAACTCAAACGAGGCATGTTTGCGGTTGAAGTCGGAGTTCGCAGTTACCTTTTCAATGATTGCTCCAGAGTCGACATCGTTGTCCAGCACGACTCCGGCCATGTCCTGCTCGCCACGAGTAGGCAAGTTTGCCGCCTTCCAGGAGCTGGGTACAAACTCGGCTGCCACTGCAATTCGCGCAATGTGTGATTCAAGCGCAAAACTACCCGCAGCGTCACCAAAACCGGCAAACACATTTGCGGGTGGAAGATTGGTGCGAACCGCGCGCGCGGTGATCCTCAGGTTCTTGCGGCGATACTGGCCAGCGGCAGCAAGTGCGGTCCGCGTCAGAATCTCGTGAGTAAACACTCCATAGGCACCAACGGCGAGGTGTACCGTTAGGTCCATAGACTCAATCTCACCGTTCTCGTCAAGAACGGTTGCGTAGCGAACATGGGTCGGTGCGCGCTTGGTGGTGTAGCGGAAGTCTTCCTCGCGCGAGTACATGATCTTGAGGGGTTTCCCGGTCAGGTGGCACCCAAGAGCCGCGTGTGCAGCAGTTAATGCCGGATACCACAGCTTGCCGTCCAGTGATGTGCCGATATCGGCAGTGCGTACAACACAGTTTCGTGAGCCTATGTTGAGGACGTTGCACACCGTGTCGCGGACCAAGAATGGCCACTGCGTTGCGCTGTACACCACTATTCGAGTCTTGGCCTCGCGGATACAGAAGGCCCCTTGCGGTTCGTTGTAGAGATGCTCCTGTGCGCCGGTAGTATGGTGTGAATACAGCCTGCCATCGAAACGGTCTGCATCGGCAACGTGCTCGGTCTTTGACTCGGTATCGGGAGCGGGCTCGGTATCTTGCTCTGGATCGGATGACAGTTCGAGGTCGGCCTCGGTCTCAGATTCTGTGGAGGACTCCGAGGCGGCCACAACTGGGGCCGATGTTCGGGGCTGGTTTGCGTGGAGTACCCGTTCTGCCTGGGTGGGAGTTGACGGGCGGGCGACGGCTGGAGAGCCCGCGCCGGGAGCGGCTCCAGGCGCTTCCGGCACGCCAGCTGTAGACGCGCCAGCTGTAGACGCGACAGGCGTTGGCGTGGTTGTCGCTGGCGTTGCCTCCCCAGCTGTCGCTGCAGCCTTGGCCGCCTCTGCCGTTGCCGGGGTTGCAGCCGTGGTTGCCTCCCCAGCAGCCCCAGCAGCCTCAGCCGTCGGCTTGGCTCGTTTGGGCGCTGCCGAGCGCAGGTCTTTAGGCGGGTCTCCGTAGCTTTGCTTTAACTCAAGTGCAATCTGCTCAGGCTCGGGGCGGCGGAACTCAAAACGTGGCTGCTCCAAGAAGCTCTCGTCCCAGTTACAGACAACGTGTTCAATAGCGGCATTGAGTTCGGCAAGATCTGGCCCCAGAAGTAGCGCAATGGGTTCTCCAATGTAGCGGACATCCTCAAAGGCCAAGATAGGCATAGGGTCACCGTAGACCTCAAGCCTGTTGTTTCCAGGAATATCCATGGCCGTTATGAGACGCAGATGCGAGTATCGTTCTGGAAGCTCAATGGACAGCAGTTTTCCACAGGCACGATCCGAACGGACCGTGAGACCGTAGAGCATATCACGAGCATACATATCGCTGACAAAGTGCGTCTTGCGGCGCAGGAGTCGCCGAATTGATCTAATATTTGTCATGCGCCCTTTCCTTGATATGCAGCGTCGCCAACGGAGCGCACCGCGTGAACCACGTACTCCATTTCTTCATCGGTCAGATCCGGGTAGATCGGAAGGCTTATGCACCACTCATAGGCACCCAAGGCCTCCGGAAAGTCGCTTGGCTTCATGCCGTAACGCCGTCTGTAGTATGGCATGATGTGCAGCGGAATGTAATGTACCGATGTCCCAACACCAAGCTCATTGAGCTGTGCAATGAACTCATCACGGGTGATCTTGAGCTGCTCCGGAACAAGGCGGAGCACGTATAAATGGTGCGATGTGTTTCCACTCACGGTTGGCAAGCGCAGGTACTCGGTGTCGGCCAATGCGGTGGTATAGTACATGGCGATATCGGAGCGGCGGCGCTGCAACTCTTCGCTGCGGCGCAGTTGCACCCGGCCTATAGCCGCAAGCAGGTCAGGCATGTTGTATTTGTACCCGGCCTCTACTACCTCGTAGCGCCACCCGGCTCCCACCGACCTGTATCGATCCCAAACCTGCCGGTCAATTCCATGCAGGCGCATAAGGCGCACACGCTCGGCAATCTCGGCGTTACGCGTGCACAACATGCCGCCTTCGCCGGTGGTAATAGGTTTGTTGGCGTAGAACGAGAAAACACCTGCATCGCCCAAGGTACCAAGCCCACATTCTGAACCGGTGGGACTCACGTGGGCAGCATCTTCCAGAATAGAAATGGGTGCGCCTGAACTGTGTGCGTCGTGGCTGCCTTGGCGGCGGAGGTGGCCACTGCGGCCGTGGGAGTTGCGAATATGCGGTTGATCGAGCACGTGGCGGATCTCATGCATTGGGCAGGGCAGACCACCAATATGCACCGGCAGCACCACCCGAACGCTCGTGTGGCTACCAGCGTTCCTCAACGCTTCATCAAGTTTGCGAGCATCAATGTTGAGGGTCTCCGGGTCGATATCGACGAACAGCGGATGCGCACCCAGGTAACGAGTCACCTCGGCCGTTGCAGCAAAGGTGTAGGGGCTCATGGCCACGTACTCACCTTCCTGTACGCCCAGGGCCTCAAGCCCCAGGTGCAGCCCCGCTGTGGCCGAGCTCAGCGCCACGGCGTGTTCTACCCCCACGAGTTCGGCAAACTCATGCTCAAAGGCCTGGGCCTCGACACCGCTGGTAAGCCAGCCGCTGCGCATGACCCGGAGCACCGCCTGCTCCTCCTCGGTGCCGAGCGAAGGGCGTGCGAAAGGTATGGTTCTAATAGTTGGACTCATCGGACGGCACCTCTATACTCGGAATGTACTCCGCCAGCACCCGTCTGAGTTCACGTCTGTTACGGTACAACTCGGGGTGCTCCGGTGTACAAAAACAGATAGGCCGCAGTTGCGTCAGCAAACGCTGAAGGCGCTCAGGCGGCCAGTTGCGCCGCTCCAGCAGCAGTATACGGGTGAACTCCGTCTCAACTGGGGTTTCATCGTCGCCGTACAGGCGCTCATGGAGTTTTTCTCCAGGACGCAGGCCGATGTTGGTGATCTGTATATCTTCCATGGGTGTATAGCCGTAGAAACGAATCATTTGTTCGGCCAACTCGCGAATTTTCAGAGGCTCACCCATATCCAGCAGGTAAAGCCCGCCCCCGGCACCTACACCTCCGGCCTTCAGCACCAACGAGGCCGCCTCTGCAATGGTCATGAAGTAACGTGATGTCTCAGGGTCGGTGACCGTAACCGGCCCACCGCGGGCAATCTGTTTTGCAAAGAGCGGGACAATGCTTCCCCGTGCGCCAAGTACGTTTCCAAAGCGGACAACCAGGTACTCAGCATCCGGTGCGGCCGCAGCCAGCACCAGCTCCTCGGCAATTTTCTTACCAGCACCATATACTCCTGCAGGCTCCACCGTCTTGTCGGTAGAGATAAACACCACGCGCTCGGTACCCACCTCTCGTGCCGCATCTAACAAGTTCAAGGTGCCAAACACATTGTTGGTAATGGCCTCGACCGGGTTGGCCTCCAGCATAGGTACATGTTTGTGCGCGGCGGCATGAAATACCACGTGGGCCTTGAGGCGCCGCATTAGAAAGAAGATATGATCCCGGTCGCGGAGGTCCGCAATAATAGGAACAATGGTGGCGCGTTCACCGACACCCTCTTCCTGCAGCACCCGCAACTCACGGTCAATCTCGTAAATGCTGTTCTCACCGTGGCCGAGCAGGTACAGGCGCTCGGCACCACCGGATAACAACTGTCGCGCCAGCTCACTTCCTATGCTGCCGCCAGCACCGGTTATGAGCACGCGCCGTCCGCGGAGGTAGGTAAGGCTTTCCTTCAGACCAATCCGCACCGGATTGCGCCCTAACAGATCCTGTGGGTCTATCTCACGTGCCTGTATCAGGTGTGCTTCACCGTCAATGATCTGTGACAGGTCCGGGAGAATGCGAATGCGCGAAAACGTTGCGCGTTTGAGAAGATCATACAGGTACTTGAGTTTGTCCCGTCCGGCGCTGGGAACCGCAATAAGGGCTTCATCGGCCGGTGTTTTTTCCAGCAGGTCCACTACATCGGCAATGGGGCCCAGAACTGGTACGTTGTCAATGCGGCGTCCAATTTTGCCCGGATCGTCGTCAAGAAAAGCTACTACCTCTCCGGCGGTTCCCTTGCTGCGGATCTCCTCGGCTATAGAGCGGCCAGCAAACCCGGCTCCAATAATGTAAATGCGTGGACGTCCGCTTGTGTTACTCATGAAGCCACTCCATCCTCGCCTTGTTCCATGACATCAAAGCCCAAATCTACCAGGAAGGTCTCTCCATAGAGATCAAGACTCACCTTTGCACGCCCCTTGCGGCGGTTCACCTTCACAATTCTGCCTTCCAGGCCCGAGAGCGGCCCCTCGAGCACACGGATCCTTGAGTCCTCGTCAAAGCGAACTGTTGACTTCTCAATAACCTCGCCAAATGACAAGAAGTGAAGCAGAAGTCGCTTGTCCTCGCCCGCCAGGGGCTGTACATCG
>PXEI01000035.1 GCA_003564775.1 Spirochaetaceae bacterium | reverse complement strand
TATCGAGTGGATACGACTCGATCTCTGCACTCGGGAAGGGACTCTTATACTGTGGGTCGTGAAAAGCCGCCACCGGCAGATTTGCGAATAGTTGCTCCGGAAAGCAGATGCGGTACATGGTGCGGTAGATATCGTCCTCTCTTCTGCCTACGGGGAAAAAGGGCAGAGCAGGCTTGCGTACATCTAGTGCGCTGAAGCCCGGTGAGAAGCTCAGTGCACCGTCCAGAACGGTGTGAGTACAATGGCGAATAAGCAAAGGGTTCTGTCTAATGCGTTCGAACGCCGCGTGATCCTCAAGCAGGTGATCTGCATGCTCATGCCTGAACAGGAATGTCCGCAGCGGGTGAGCGTAGGGACGAGCGCCACAGTAGCCGGTGCTCACTGCGTGCACCGAGACCGGAGTGGGGGCCTGCAGCAGTGCCAGGAGCTCGGGACCGGCCGCACTGAGATCCAGCGCTGGCGGCTGTGCGGTGGTGCCGGGGTTGAAAGTGTTGAACGCTTCCGCTATGCGCCGGTAGACCGGGTAGTCCGTGAGTCCGGTGCATTCCGCCTCCAGTGTTGCGGCGTCCGGAAAGAAACGCACATCACTTGTTGGATTACTCAGCAGAAGTGGGCGAGACGTCGCCACAGCGCCGCCACTGTGGCTGGCTCCATCATGAACACCATCATCGCCTGGCAGGGTGTAGAAACGTGCCCGAATATCGTCGTCACAGAAGTTGAGTAGTGGTGCGGCGCCGCAGAGAAGAGCGGTGTTCCGTGCCGCACCCAGGCTGGTATGGTTGGTTGGCATTGGGAGTTCGCCAAGGAATGCAAAGCTCAGCACCTCCTCCTTGGTGTCGGTCGGTAGCTGCTGGCCGAGTTGTCGAACGAAGTCTTTTCGTGCAGTGCGGTCAAAGATGCGCACAGGAACTGGCTGGGCACTGGAACGCTGGAACTCTGTCACTGCCTGGCGGTTCTGGATTATTTCTACCTGATTCCGGCTGTCCTCAATGATTAGGACTTCCTGCAGCATGTCGGCCTGGGCGCTCATGAACGTGGCGTGTTCATGCAACCAGGCGCGGAGCGCAGCGGGGCGGCCTGCGGTGCAGCAGCAGAAACTGAACCGCGGGGCGGGAGGTGAGCCGGGAGCCGTGGTGGTGGCAGTTTCCGGCGATAGGCCCAGGACACTTTCCGGTTGCAGGAGCCCTTGGTGAATCCAGCCACTCACCAGGCTCCGGGCAAGGTCACGGTTGAGATTCGGGAGTTCGTGCATCAGCAGCTGCTCAACATGGTGCTCCGGGGTCCGGCAACCAAACAGCAACAAGAATGCGTGCGCTTGCGGCTTGGCTATGGTATAGCTTCTGCCGTTCGCGTTGTCGGTCAGAAACGCCACATGTGTTCCGGCTGGTACCAGGCTGCAGTGGGCGGGAAAGTACTTCATACCTTGGCCCCTGGGAGACGCGATTCCCGCGCGTTGAGCTGCACCGCGGCATCCCAAATTGCCGGCCAGTGTTCAAGCAGCTCTCCGTAGGAGCGCAGGAAACGGCAATGCTCGGTTGCGGCCTCATCGGGTGACAGCACCCCGGCAAACTCCTGCGGCACCGCTGGCGGCACTGTCTGCGGGGACGCAACGGCATTCTCACGAAGCAGTGCGATGTACTCTTCAACATCCTGCGCCCAGTAGGCGGGCCGTCGCTCGTGCAGCTCAAGTAGTTGCTCAAGCTGCTGGATGAGCTCACCACTGTAAACCAGGTACAGACCATGCGTGAATGCCTGCCAGTCCCTGGGTTTCTGTTTGCTCAGCAGCTGCAGGCGGCGGCCCAGAAGTGCCAAACCTGACGGGCTACCTGGTGGTATGGTTGTGCGCAGCAGGTGATTAATGACCAGGCGCGTCAATGTGCCGAAGTCGACTCCAACCTTATCGAAGTCTTCGTCAGCAAAAGGACGGGGCGGACCCAGGTCGTGCTGCACCATGCAAGGCAGGTGAGCAATGGCATTGTTCGGATACAGGTAACGTACCAGGAAGGCAAAGCTCAGATCCTCGCTGCGCCCAAGAGGGGGGAAGGGTGGGAGTAACGACTGAGCATTCGCCGCATAGCAATAAGTTGCGAAGAAGGTGTTGGTTGCTCTCTGGAGCTCAGGGACTTGAAGAAGTGCGTAGCCTGACCGCAGCGCAGCTCTATACTCCGCCCTTGTACAGAAACTGTGATCACGAGGCGTTCCGTGCGCCCAGTAGCCGACCGACGCCCGCGGATACCAGCGGTTTCCGCAGACTCCGCTGAGGGCCAGGTGCACTGGGACTATCGCCCGAGCTGCTGGCGAGGCCACTATCTGCAGGAGCGTGGCCAGCGTGTGGGTGGTATCGGGCCTGCATAGTTTGGCCGCCGAACTCGCGGTAGGGAGCGGAGCCATGAAGAATGCCTCTTGCGTGGCGGCGGTACGTCCGGCACCCTTTCCAGTGCGGGCGGCTTGCTCCGGACGAGGACTGCCACACATCGGGTGCAGGCGGGAGAACTCTGCGCGGATGTCGTTATCTATTGAAATATAGCAGGTGCCAGCAGAAAGCAGGAGGCCTGCATTACGATTAGCGCCGTAGCGGCCGAGCTGAGAACGCAGATTCTTCTCTAATCCCAGAGCAAAATCCACGGCCTGTACCACTTTGGGATGCTTGGAGGGCGGTGCGTGGGGCGATAGGGCCGCACATATAGTGTTGGCCAGGGCTTGGCGTTCCGGCGCTCCTATGCTTCGCAGCGAAAGGCCGAGTTGACTCGCGTTTGCAGCAGCACTTTCCGCAACAAAGGCGGTATTCTGCTCAACCGCGCTGACTGTCTCGGAGTCATCTAGTACAATGAGCTCGGCGTCAAGTTGCGCATGAACCAGATGTCGCGTGAGAGCGTCAAGACAACCTCGGAGTTCCTGGGGTCTATCACGGGTTGGTACGAACACGGGTGTCATAGCCAAATAGTGCTATGAGAAGTATATAGCTGTGGTTTCGTAACCCATTTGGTCCAGCTCCACCGTGGGCTGTTCTTGTCCAGTTGCCAATACCGCGAGGGACAGAGCTGCACCGTTAAAGATCTCGGGGGGAGCGTCACCAGCTTCCCAGGTAGTTATAAGCAGGCGCCATTCCCGGTCCGGAGCAAGGCCCATTATCTCAAACTCCCAAATTCCTTCGCCGACGTCCTCTGGATCCGGGAGGAGGGATCTTGATTCTGTCTTGGAGATTTCTATACCCGCTGCATTCAAGATGACAATAGCCTCGTCTCCGTACCAGTTATTGAAATCTTCTGCGCTGGATGGCGACCACCAAAACTGGGGAGGACTTCCGGCAGCGTATGCATTGGCATCTAGTAGCTGATAGTACTGAAAATCCTGTGCGAACACGTAATCCCCGGATATGTCGGCCGTATTCACCCGCAACCGGATGCCGGTGAGGAGTTCAGGCGGTACCCAGGTAGGCAGGTAAACCGAATATGGGTCATAGACTACCGAGCCAACGAACTCCTCGAAGTCGACGCTTACAGTATTGGTTGTTTCGGTGGCGCTGAGTGTCACTAGATGCGCTTCTGCGGCTGGCGTGCCGCTTAGCGTCTGTGTGCCGGTCCAGGCGCGGGCTCGTTCTACGTAGGGGAGTTGTCCCGGCATCATGGAGCTAATTTCCAGAGGCCATACTTCTGACTGAATGTATTCCACCCAGTCTTCAAACAGGAGCGGTTCCTCTGTGGCCAGCGCCAGCTCTACGAACTTCTTGTTGTTTCTCACAACGCGGTCACTGCCGGTGACCGCCGGGTTATGCCGCTTGGTAAAATCAAAACTACTACCAGTCTCGACTATGTAAAGGTGATGTAGAAATCCGACGAAATTCTGGCTTCCGTCTTGCAGAATCCGCACCAGTTCGATGCCTACACCGCCCGGCTCAAAAGAGTTCCCTGCTATTTGCATACTGCTCTGCGCGGCGCCGTCGGCCTGAAAAAAGCGTGCAATCGGGACGCCGAAATCAAGCATCGCCATAATGAACTTGGGGTAGTTGTCACCAAGCGAGAGCGAGACGGTTTGGTTCTGTCCGGCTATGATAGTGACCGAGGCCAGATCCATTGCCTCATAATAGTCACCGCCGTTGCCGTTTTCTATATCAGCCCAGCACCAGCCCAAAATGGTGTAGCTTCGCCCGGCGGGAAGATTAGTAAAACTCGCTGATCCGGAGCTGCCAACGGTATAATTCGGAACATGGTGAATGGCGGTTGCATAAGGGCTAAGATTGGCCTTCCAGGCATCATCCGGGTCATCGCCCATTAGGTAAGCGAAGACGGTGTAACCGCTTGGTCCCTGGAACACCTCGCTGGGAAACAGAAAGAGAGCAAACTCTGCAGTCCCGGTGTAGTTCTGCGCGTGTAGATTGCCGCTGTTATTATGTTGGGTTACCATCGGTGGCGCTGGCAACTGAACATGGACTGAAAGGTTGCCCGCCGCGTCCGATCCACTTGGTTGCCAGTAGCATGTCGAGAGCAACAAAGCTACAGCGGCTACGCCAGCAACTGCCACCGACGGCAACACCACGGATACCCCACACACCTGAGTGCGTCTGCGTGCTCCGTTCATCACGGCCTCCTCACGAGTTGTGATATGAGCCTAGTTGGGTTTATCACACGATGCATTCGCGCAGGAGGAGAAATTGCAAGCTACATTTGCTGCAGCCCAACGAGTTCCTTAGATAATTATATACCTGTGTTGATAAATCTCAAACAATAATAATTGGATAGGTGGACATGCTGGCTTTGTTTCATTTTCCGAGCGGCCTTCTCGATTCCGGGCCGCGACATGAGCCGCCCTCCTCTCCTCAAGCGGTAAGTGTTCAGGCATTGCTACAGCTGCTCGGGCGTTAGATCACGGAGTTCTTGAGAGGAGAACTGCATCACGGGCAAGCATCCGGCCTCTATATTGTTCTTGTTGGCCCATACCTCCTTGTACCTTGCCAGCTCATTACTCCCGGTGCCCGGCGCCTGGTTTGGGGCACAACAGCCCACAGGTACAAAGACCGCCATTAGGGCTATGACGAAAGACAATAGCTTGTCCATACCGAAATATTGGCTGAGCCAAACCAACTCTAAGGTACCAGTTATGCCATTCCGACCCCCGATGACTTCTTGCCACCGTCATGGCACGTGCCCTCTGCGTTATCCGGTCACTAAACTTGGTGCTTAACCGCCGTGGGGAAGGTGCGCTACAACATATAACCGACAGAAATGGTAAACGATGAGATTTGGCGTTGGTAGGAGGTAGGTGCGCTGTAAGTTTCGGGGCAGGCTCACATTGTTTCTAATCTATGCTCTGTGTCATGTAAGATACTCCTACTTTTGTAGGAGTATCTTACATGAGTGGGATACTGAGTGTGAAAAGCCCACTACACAAAGGCAACGGGCTACCTGATACAGCCCACCGACTGGCGCGGTATGAGTAGGCTAGTACCAGTACTCCCATGTGGCGCTGCCTGTGAATCCGTCGATGTCGAAAAAGATGCTGTCGGGCTGTCCGTCATTGGATTCAACGAAGACGCTTTGGCCATCGGCGATATGTACTTGAGTACCATCACATATCCGTGCGGCATCCAGCCGTGGTACTTGTGATCCACCGAGCGTGTTTATTGGGGATGAAGGCAATAAGAACTCGACTATGAGAGGTTCTTCAGTAACCAGGATCAATTCCGCGAAGCTTTGCTGGAGGCTTAGCCTGCCTCCGCCGGTGCGCCCCGGATCATATGCGACTGAGGCATTAAAGGGGGAGATGTCCTCAACCAGGTAGATGTGGTGCCTGTAGGCGGTACCGACCCTGCCCAAGTATTCGATAGCGACTCCCCCTATATCAAAAAGGGGTTCGCCTTCGGTTGGGGAGACGACACCATACCAGGATGCGTCACCATACACTTCTACTACAGGGATCCCGTAACCAAGCATGAAGTCATAGAACGCCATGTAGCCGTCGTCCAGGTTAAGCGAGACGGTGGTGGTTTGTCCGCCAACGACTGTTGCGCGAGCAATGGCGACTGCCTCGTAGTCAGTAGGGTAGACGTCATCCTCGGCCCAGGCCGAGG
>PXEI01000062.1 GCA_003564775.1 Spirochaetaceae bacterium | reverse complement strand
GACCGCCTGTGGCTTAGGCCAGCCCACGCGGCACGGCCAGCCCACGCGGCACGGCCAGCCAAGGTTTCGCGGCTCACGCAAGAGTCATTATTGTAACAAACAGTTAAGAGGACTATACTCACCAACAAAATTAGGCCTGTGATCGGGGAGGACCCATGCTTAAGCGCCAACGCGGGCTTGCCTCGCTAATGTTACTCGTTGTTTTGGTGGTGGCTTCTCCATATGTCTATGGGCAGGAGTTTTCCGAGCGCAAACAGGTTGCGGTGTTCCAGCTCTCGTACTACGGCGAGCCACGCGATCCTGTGCCGCAGTCCCAAACCTACATCCGCATTGGCAACGTTTTTGCATACAGCCGAACGGTGGAGTCCGAGACTACCGAGATATTCCAGCAAGCGGTTGGCGCCATCGACGAACAGATTCGCAGTGTTTTCATTAACATGGGACGTTTTGATGTCATAGGCCTGACGCAACGGATGCAGGAATCTAATGTCGATGCTTTCGTGAATGCCCTCAGAGCGTATCGTGAGGACACCCTCGAAATTCCCGAGGCGGTACTGATTGGTGAGCAGGCCTTTACCGAGCAGGACTTTGATCGGCTTGTCGGCGGTTTTGTGTTGGTAATTCCCTCGGTCTCTTTCTACAACCTCCAACGGCGTGACCGTGAGCAAGACTACCAGGCGACTATTGAGACATCCTTTACCTTTGTAAATGTGGAAGACTTTTCCACTATTGGACAGTTCTTCGTAGAAACCACCGGTACTGATGAGAACGCGGTAACCGCTATGCGCCGAGCGGTGAACGGCATTCCTCCACAACTTGAGTTCCGGGTGCGTTCTATGCCTGTCTTCCAGATTCGTACCGGGGTGCTTGAGATCGCTGGCCGCTCGGTCATTATGGAGTTTGGCCAGAACATGGGGTTGCAGAAAGGTGACGAGTACGCAATCGTGCAACAGCGGGTTACCAGCACCGGCCACACGACTCAGGACGAGACCGGCCTGCTGGTTATTGAAGATGTGCGGGAGGAGTTCTCCATAGGACGGCTTTTGTACGCAAAACCCAACGTGGTCGTTGGAGACCAGTTGCAGGAGGTACCGCGCGTCGGTGTCGACATCACGCCTTATGCCAACGTGCTGCTGAAATTCCAGAATCAGGACCTTGAGCTGCTACTCTTTGGCGCACGTATTACCGCCAGCCGTGGTTTCTTTTCCTGGCGCCCCTTGGTAGGAGTAGAGATCCCCACCACCACGACGCTCTTTGGTTTTCTTTTTCCAATGAACGTCTATGTCGGCGGTGAACGTAATTTTTACCTGGGCCGACTCAAAATGCACCCAAGCTTTGGAATTGGCGTCGGGGGGGCTGTCCCGGTGGACGACTCCCTGTTTGACGACGACTTCTACACGACGCATGTAGGTGGGAGCCTGCGTTTAACAGCGAGTTACCTGGTGAGTCGTGATACCATGATATTTCTGGAGACCGGAGTCGCTGGCTGGCAAGGGTTTTACGACCGAAACTGGAGCAACTCCACCGTGAATCGATTTTTCGCTTCCTATGGTGGAATTCTGGTTGGGGGAGGGGTAACCTTCAAATGAGCCCACGAGGAATGAGTAAAATGAGAGGTAAATCAGTGGATAGAGTTGTTCGTAATCTGGGAACGGCAGCTGTGCTGTGTGGCCTGGTGCTCTTTCTCGTTTCGTGTGCCGGGTCGCCGACACCTCGCGATAGCTCGGCGGCTGGGACTGCGGCGGCAGATCGCAGTGACTACTACCAGGGGAGCGGCCGTGGGTCAGGCCTGGCAGAGGCCATGAACGCCGCCAAAATGGACGCGGTTCGCAACGCGGTCATAGACATGATTGGGGCCGAGGCTGAACGGGAAAACAGCCGGGTACTCCAAGACGTTTTGTACTCAACTCGCAATCCTAATCTGTACGTGTACAACGAAACCATGGAGCGTACTCGCCGCGAGAATCTCGGCAGCATCGACAACATGGACATGATTTTTGAGATTGTCATTCGTGTGAACAAGGACGCTGTAGAGCAGGTGCTCAACCAGCAAGGAGTCACCGGCTCTGCCGCAGCAACCGGTGAGAGTAGAGCGCAGCGTCTGGTAGAGGATGAACAGGCCCCTCACGGGGAGTCTCCTGCAACCGCTGGTGCCGGTTCCGCAGATGCGCTGGCGCTCCAGTCCAGCGACTTTGCTTCGGCGTCGGATGAAGAACAGCGCTTTATTCGCCGGTATGTAGATACCATGACCTACATGGTCTATTTTCCGGAGGGCTCGGAGGAAGATCCTTTCATTATGCGCAGTGCGGTCGCTCAGGCTAACCGATATCTGACGAGCAACGGGTTTTTTGCAGTTGATGCCGCCCAGGTAGAAAGCCTGCGCCAGGATCAGCAGTTTGTGTATGAGGCCGAGACCGGTCGCGAGATGAGCATGATCCAGTGGATTGCCCAACGCCTCAATGCCGATATGTACATTGAGGTAGACGCCTTGACCAGTAGCGAGTCGCAGGGCGGCAACCACTACGCAACTGCCAACGTAACGCTGCGAATGTTTGAGACCTCAACAGGGCAGTTGCTCGGCACGGTTAACCGCCGCAGCCCGCGAACTCTCAGCAGGAGTTCGGCAGATGATGCTACCCTCAATGCAGTGCAGTCCACGGTGTTCCAGGCAATGCCGGATGTAGTAGAGCAGTCCCGCATACAGATGGCTGGTTACCTGGCTCGTGGTGTGCGCTATGACCTCATTCTTACCAACACCAGTGACCCTCGGCTCGTGAGTGAATTTCGCCGTCGGCTGAGCGCACGAGTAGCCGACGTGGTGACGGTTTCGCAAACAGCCGAGCAAACGCAGTGGGCGGTTTACTATTTCGGACGCAGTGACGATCTGCAGGACCTGATCTACGATGTCTCGGACATCGTCCCGGGTCTCGATGGACTGTACCTGGTCATGACACGTGGAAAATCTTTGACCTTTGATACGGGATTATAGACAGCAAAATTTGCCTGATAGCGGCATCGCGGAGAGCGGTGAACCGCATCAAACGGAGGATATGGAATGAAACTGAAAAGGTATGGTGTTGTATTTGGTGTTCTGTTGGCCCTGGTGATAGCTGGATGTGCAAGTTCTCCTGAGCCCGAACCGCAAGAGAGCCGACCTACCATGGCCGAGCCTACAACTCGAAGGCCGGAGATGGTCGACCACAAGAACTACAAATGGGGGACTCCGGTACCAGACTGGGTAACAATGGAGGTCGACGAAATTGAAAGGCTCGCGGAGTTTGACGGCCAGTATGTGTTCAAGTTTGAGTCACCCCGTGCACAAAGTCTGCAGGGAGCCGAGCTGTGGACACGTAACTTCCAGGCCGCAAGCAGCATAGCGCAGACGGTACAGAATCGAGTTCAGACTCGGTTTGCTGGCGCAGCGGCAGGCGACATGGACCTGGTAGAGAGCTACATGGAGCAGGTTGTGGCGACTTTCTCGGATCAAGAGTTCTCCGGATATCGTGCGGCCCGCGACTACTGGGTGCGGATGCGCTACTTTGACGCCGACGGCCAGGTAGAGGAAGACGCCTATACCTACGTGGTGCTGTACACTATTCCGGAGACCACACTTGACCGCATGGTACAGGACGCGCTTGACGGTCCTGATAACCTCACCGAAGAGCAGGCAACGGTGCGCGACCGGGTGAAGGACGCCTTCGAGCAGGGCCTCTAAACAGGATAACAGGAGTTCTACGTGCGAACACACGGCGCTACGAGGCAGTTCCACATTCTTAGTCTTTTTCTTCTTGCCTTGGCGCTGTTTGTGTTGGGCTGTGCATCGCCGGAGGCGGCCGGCCGCAGCGACGGGCCTCCGGACTGGGTACAGACTCCTCCACGAGGTGACGCCACAAACGAGTTTTTTGTGGGTGTGGCCGGAGACTCAGCGGGCGATGTAGCCGAGGCGGAGACGGTAGCGACGGCGGCCATGATTGACGAGATTGTTCGTTACATGGGAGTTCGCATAACCACCGACACCACGGCCGAGGCGCGGGCATCGCTTGATGAGTTTGAGAGCTCGGTTGTACAGACGGTGCGGCAGACAGGTGCTGCCCGGGTGGCGGGTTTTCGGGTAGTGGACCGTTACGTGGAACGCCGCGGCGAGGCGGTTACGGTCTACCTCCTGGGGGCCTACGAGCGTGCTTCACTTGAGGCGGAGAGGGCTCGCCTCCAGGCCGTGTTCCAGGAGCGCATAGATGCGGTTGCGTTGCCTGAGCAGCGAGCCCGGGCGTTCGAAGCCCGCGGTTTGTACTACGACGCGGTGCTACACTATCTTGAGGCGGCTCAGGCTGCCGCAACATCCGAGATCGACAATGCAGAGATCCGTTTTGAGCGGAATGTGAACTCGGCTCGGAACCTGGTCTCACGTATACGGCTGGATAAACTTAACGACAACCTCATAGCTATGGTTCGTGAGTCGTTTCCAGAGAACTTTGAGTCCGTGGTTCAGGTAAACGGTCGGCCCGTGGCGGGCGCCGCGGTACGTGTCACCTACAAAGAGGTTCGGGGCGGTAGAAGTACTACTCGCACCACGACCCTGCAGAGTGACGAGCAGGGGAGGGTAAGCTTTGAGCACCCTCTGCCGCAGGTCGTAGGCTCCGACACGGTCACGGTGGGGCTTGATCTTAGCCGTTATATGTTGCCGCTTGAAGAGCTTGGACGTGAGTACCGCAGTTACCTTGACGGCTTGAGTGGCGCGGTATCTGATACCCGGGTAGTTTTCCGCTATGACGTCCGCTCACGAGCTGCAGAGGTACCTACCGGTGTCCTGCTCTATGAGGCAGACATCGCAGGCAATCTCATTGCCGCGGCAACTGCTACCAGTTCCTTACAACAGGAACTGACTGCTGCAGATTTCCGGGTCCAGAACTTAAGTGCCGTTCGCTCACGGGCTACTGGCATGGCGCGTGAGGATCTCCTATCGCTCATCCGCGCTGAGTACGGTGGAAGGATAGAGCGAGTGATTCTTGGTTCGGCACAGATAGATGAGTTTGATGAGGGCGACGGCTTTATTGTGCGCGTCTCCGGTAGTGCCGAGGCCATTGATCTGGAGACCGGCGAGGTGCTGTACAGCACCAGTGGCTTTCAACGAAGCCGGGGTGCATCGTCCAACGCGGCAATTCAGGCCGCCTTTCGCATGCTTGGTTCCAGCTTTGGCCAGGACTTTACCTCACGCCTCCCTTAGTTGATTCGTGACAATGGCTTCCAGGATCTCCCCCGGGTCGTCGGTAATGATTCCAGCCACACCATATGATGCCATGCGCCGTGCAGTGTCGGGATGGTTCACTGTCCACGGCAGCACAATACGTCGGCGCAGGCGAACGTGGTACCAGGCCCAGAGCCGGTTTATCTTTTGGTGGTCGGGTTTGATCACTTGTGGGGCTCCGCTGATATAGGCACCCAGGCCATATCTGAGAATAGGTGGAACATCGTAGTCGCTGGAGTAGATCGCGGCGACCGGGATGCTTGGTGCGAGCCTTCGAAATCTGCGCAGCGGAAAGGGGTTAAACGAGGACACCATGCAGTTCTCCTCCAACCCGAAACGTTGAATGATTCCAAGAAGCTGTTCCTCAATGCCGGTTGCTGCTTTTCCTTCCTGTTTAATCTCGATGTCGTAGACAAAGGTCGATCCGAACTCGGCAAACAGGTCTTCCAGCAGTGGGGGCCGCTCGGCGTGAAATTTCGGGTCAAACCATGAGCCTGCGTCCAGTTCACGAATCTGATCGTAACGGGTCTGCTCTACAACCGCATCAAGCCCGGTGGTGCGTTTCAGATTGTGATCATGCACCACCACGACCCGTCCGTCTGCAGTGAGATGTATATCCAGTTCAATTCCTGGAACCTTGCGCTCGGCAGCAAGTCGAAACCCTGCCAATGTGTTCTCCGGTGCTTGAGCGGCGTATCCACGATGCCCCAGTATGAGCGGAGTAGTTCCCCAGTTCACAATGATCTTCCTCCCATCCCGTTTGTGCCTGAATCTATCATGTTCTGCATGTGGCTGAGGAGCGCCTCGGCGTCGACCGAGTACTCCGGCTGTC
>PXEI01000437.1 GCA_003564775.1 Spirochaetaceae bacterium | reverse complement strand
TCCTGGTTGTTATGGGTCTTTCGGGAAGCGGTAAGTCCACCCTCATTCGTTGCGTTAACCGACTGATAGAACCTACCTTTGGAACCATCGATGTTGACGGAGTTGACATCACAAAGTTGGACGCGGACGAACTACGCGCACTTCGACGTAAAAAGTTCGGTATGGTTTTTCAGAGCTTTGCACTGTTGCCCCACAAGACTGTGAGGAACAATGTTGAGTTTGGTTTGGAGATACAGGGCGTAGATCAAACAACGCGAGAAGAAGCTGCCGACCGGGCCTTGGAACTTGTCGGGCTTGGGGGCTGGGGTAAGTACTACCCCGACAACCTCTCCGGGGGTATGAAACAGCGAGTCGGACTTGCCCGTGCGCTTGCGGTTGACCCTGACGTACTCCTTATGGATGAGGCCTTTAGCGCACTCGACCCACTCATTCGCAGTGACATGCAGGATGAGTTGATCTCGCTGCAAGGCAAAATGCATAAGACCATTCTCTTTATCACGCATGATCTGGATGAGGCCCTTAAAATGGGTGACCGGATCGTGCTCATGAAGGATGGGAAAATTGAGCAGATTGGAACTCCAGAAGAGATTCTTAGTCATCCTGCCAGGGAGTATGTGTCCCGGTTTGTCCAGAATGTTGACTACACCAAGGTGCTGACTGCGTCCGACGTCATGAAGAAGGCAACACCGGTGGCGTTTGTGAAGGACGGCCCGCGAGTTGCGTTGCGCAAGATGAAAGAGTCTGGGCTCTCTGGGATCTTTGTTGTCAAGCAGTCTAACTGGGAGCTAGTTGGCCATGTTACGGCCGAACGCGCGGTCGAGGCCGCTAAACGTGAGGAGCAGTGGCTTGACCACATCACGGAGCGGGATGAGTGTGCCACGGTTGCCCCTGATACGGCGGTGCGCAATATTTTTCCCTTGGTAGCTGAAAACAACAACCCGGTAGCCGTAATTGATGAGGAGCACAAGCTAAAGGGAATTATTGTCCGCGGTAGTGTCCTCGGAGCCCTGTCGGAGCGAGGAGACAACAGCGATGAATAGTTTTATACCTAGAATACCTTTGGACGGCTGGATTGAGAGCGGACTTACCTGGTTGACCGGCGCGCTTTCCGGCGTCACCCGAGCTATCTCCACTTTTCTGGGTGCCGGTGTGCGGGGCATGGTAGATGGTCTCACCTGGATCCCGCCCGGATTGCTCATAATCATTATTGCCGCTGGTGCATGGAAGGTGGCAGGGCGCAAGGTTGGAATACTCTCAGCAGTAGGTCTGCTGTTTATCTGGAACGTAGGGCTGTGGGGACCAACTGTGTCCACGATATCACTCATGCTTATTGCAACTGCAATAGCGGTTGGGTTCGGACTCCCTATTGGAATATTTGGTGCGCTTAATGATAGAGCGCATGGGGTATTGCGTCCGATTCTTGACTTCATGCAGACGATGCCTGCCTTTGTGTACCTGATTCCGGCTATTCCGTTTTTCGGCCTCGGAGCTGTCTCGGCTATTTTTTCAACCGTGATATTTTCTATCCCACCGGTTATTCGGCTGACAACGTTAGGTATCCGTCAGATTAACCCGGAGTTGATTGAGGCGGCAGATTCGTTCGGATGTACCACGGGTCAGAGACTGTTCAAGGTGCAGATGCCTTTGGCTATGCCCACCATTATGGCGGGCGTGAACCAGACTATTATGCTGGCGCTGTCCATGGTTGTTATCGCGGCCATGATTGGAGCAGGCGGACTCGGTGGTGAGGTATGGCGTGCTATTCAGCGGCTGCGACCAGGTCAGGGCTTTGTCGCCGGAATTGGTGTTGTTATTGTGGCCATGATTCTTGACCGTGTTACCCAGAAGATTGGGCACGTTAAGAAGAACATAAATGATTAGAGATGTGAAAATAATGAGAGATTTGTATTGGATCGGCGGGAGTGCCTTACGGGGTGCACCTGTCGTAGGAAAAGGAAGGAGGATTTTTATGAATATGCTCAAAAGACTGAGTATTGCGTTGGTGCTTGCCGTTGCGGTAAGCGGAATGGTTTTTGCCGGTGGGGCAGCCGAGGAAGGTGCTGAAAGCCGCGGACGCGCATCCATTGCCTATGTTGAATGGGCTCGTGAAGCTGCACATTCAGAGTTTGCAGCCGAGGTTCTGAACCGCGCTGGTTATGATATGACTGTTAATTCAGTGTCCAACGCTGCAATGTGGGCAGCTGTAGCTAGCGGTGATGTGGACTTCCACCTGGCCGCGTGGTTGCCAGTTACCCATGCCAACGAGTGGGGCGAGTATGGTAATCGTGTAGAGGATCTTGGTGAGCACTATGTAGGTGCCTCCTTGGGACTCGTTGTTCCAAGCTACCTGGACGACATCAACTCGATTCAGGACCTGGTGGACAACGCGGATATGTTTGACAACGAGATTGTTGGAATTGACCCCGGTGCTGGCATGATGCAGGCAACCGAGAACGCGATTGCAGACGATGTCTATGGCATGGGCGTATTTGAACTGCTGGAAGGTAGTGATGCAACCATGATGGCAGCCCTGCAGGACGCTATCCGTAACGAACGGCCGATCGTGGTAACAGGCTGGGCTCCTCACATCAAGTTTGCTCGATTCGATCTGAAGCTGCTTGATGATCCACAGGAAGTATTCGGCGCAGCCGAGACCATCAATACCATCGTGCGTGGTGACCTGGAACAGGACAAGCCGACGCTCTACGAGTTTCTCAACACCATGGACTGGATGGAAGTTGATGACCTGATTGGTGAAGTCATGGTACTTATTGATGAGGGTGTTCGATCTGAGGAAGCCGCTCGACAGGTTGTCGATGCAAACCTTGACCGAATTAACTCGGTACTGACTGCTGGCCTGAGCATGCAGTAAGCGCTTCTCACGAAGCGCCTCGCGGAGTTTCCGCGGGGTAAAAAAAAACCCGGGCTGAATAGCCCGGGTTTTTTTATGGTGTGCGCCCGGCAGGGCGCACGTACTTGAGGCTGCGGAAGCTGCTCAGCCGCCGCCTACAATCAGTGACACAATAGCGAATGCGGTAATAATCCAGAGTGTGATAGACACCTCTTTCATTTTGCCTACAAGCACCTTTAGAACGGTAAACGCGATGAATCCCCACACAATACCCTGGGTAATGCTATAGGTCAGCGGAATGAGAATTAAGGCCAGGAAGGCTGGAATGGCTTCCTCGAAATTAGTCCAGGTGATCTTCACCAGCGGCGTCATCATGTAAAGGCCAATGAGCACCAGTACCGGTGCGGTTGCTACCGCCGGGACAAAACCAAGCAGCGGGCTGAGGAAGATAAACGGTAGGAACAGAAGCCCGGCAACAACCGCGGTCAGGCCGGTTCGGCCACCTTCCTCGACACCTGCGGCGCTTTCAATGTAGGTCGTACCGCTGGATGTTCCGAAGATACCCGAAATTGTGGTTGCAATGGCGTCAACCATCAGGGCCTTGCCGACGTTCTTGGGTTCACCGGTTTTTTCATCAATGAAACCACCAACCTCACTCACACCAACAAAGGTAGAGATACTGTCGAACATGTCGGTGAAGAGCAGGGTAAAGATCGGTAGGATCATACCAAGGGCGAGGGCGCCAATGACATCCATCTTCATGAACACGTCAAGGCTTGGCATTGCAAAAATTGCTTCCGGCATGTAGACAAATGCCTCGCCACCCTGCGCTGTTACCACGCTGTTGGTTATGATAGCAAGAACCGAGGTCACTGCAATTCCAATGATAAGCGCGCCCTTAATCCTCTTAATAATGAGGAACCCGGTGAGGAAGAGTCCAACAACAAAGAGCAACACCTGGGGAGTTAGGCCACCAAAACCCACAATGGTTGCCGGGTTTGCTACAATGAACCCAACCCCGGTAAGGCCAATAACCGCAAGGAACAGTCCGATACCAGCAGCAACCGCGTACCGTACCGAGGCCGGAATGGCGCGAACAATCATCTCACGTACCTTAAAGAGGGAGAGCAGGATAAACACAATACCTGAGATGAACACAACTCCAAGCGCTGTTTCCCACGGAATGCCCATTCCCAGTACCAGCCCATACGTGAAAAAGGCGTTAATTCCCATTCCGGGGGCTACAGCGAAAGGCAAGCCCGCAACCAGTCCCATAAGAACTGAACCAATGGCACTTACCATAACCGTGGCAAACAGTACGCCTGCGAACGGCATGCCAGCACCGGATAGGATCGACGGGTTGACTACAATGATATACGCCATGGTGAGAAAGGTTGCCACGCCAGCTCTGATTTCAGTCTTGACGTTGGTTCCATTCTCCTGTAACCGAAAGAACTTTTCCATGCACATCTCCTTAGTTTCGGATTCCTAACGACTCAATGCCGTATTTTATACAGAAGCGCTGCCAGCGGTGCAAGGCTCGCGCATAATTATACGGAAAGATTCGATGTTTTCCTGCATATTCGAGCCGCGGCCTTTACAGCCCGGAGTCTTTTCCGCTTAAATGGGCCGGTAGCAAGGAGGCACATATACTATGAAGAAACAGAATTTAGGCCCGCTGGGGGCAATTGTTGTTATTTTGATCTCGCTGGGCTTCGTTTTGAGCTCCTGCGCCCAGGAAACGGGCGAGAGCAACGTGATAGGCATCTCGAAGATTGTTTCCCATCCGGCCTTGGATGCGCTTGAGCAGGGCATACAGGATGAACTTGCAGATCTTGGCTACGATTTTCGCTACGACCTGCAGAACGCCAACGGGGAAATGACCTCGGCGGCATCCATTGCCAATAAGTTTCGTACCGACCGGGTGCGAGTGGCCATAGGCATAGCGACGCCTACCTCGCAGGCCCTGGTTAATGCCATTGATGAATTCCCAGTGATCTACTCCGCGGTAACCGACCCGGTAGATGCTGGACTGGTAGACTCCTTTGATAGCGGCCGAGGGAATGTTACCGGAGTGAGTGACCTCACACCGGTACGTGAGCAGATTGAGTTTTTAATGAGCCTGAAGGACATCCAGTCACTTGGACATGTGTACTCAAGTGGAGAAGCAAACGCGGTGCGCCTGGCAACCCTGGCCCGTGAGGCCGCCGAGCAACTTGGTATTAGGTTTGTTGAGGCAACCGTGACCAACTCGGCAGAGGTTCGTACTGCAGCGCAGTCTATTGCGGGGCAGGTGGACGGCTTCTACGTAAGCACCGACAACACCGTCGTTTCGGCGTTGAGCGCCCTGGTAGATGTGGCAAATAACGCGGGAGTTCCGGTTATGTCTGCAGACCCATCCTCGGCCGAGGAAATTGGCGTGATTGCCGCTTGGGGCTTTGACTACTACAACATGGGCCGCGCGACCGGCCGGCTTGTTGCGCGGATATTGGAAGGCGAGAACCCGGAAGATATCCCGACTGTGTTCATGACGGACCCGCAGGATATTGACCTGCTTATTAACAAGGACGTGGCAGCATCTTTGGGGCTGACCTTCTCAGAGGACACTATCTCGATGGCTGGCACTATCGTTGAAAACGGCGTAGTTTCGCGCCGCTAAAGGACGGGCCCACACCCCATGATTGAAGGCATCTTTGTAGAAGGGCTGGTATACGGCATTATGGTCCTGGGGGTGTTCATCACCTTCAGGATCCTCAGTTTTCCCGACCTCACCGTCGACGGCTCCTTTCCCTTAGGAGCCGCGATAATGGCAATTATGCTGACGCGCGGAAGCAATCCCTGGCTCGCCCTCATGCTGGCCCTGGCAGGAGGTATCCTGGCGGGTTTTGTTACTGCTCTTATTCATACAAAACTCAAAGTTCCAAACCTGCTGGCGGGAATTCTGACCATGACGATGTTGTGGAGCATCAACATACGAGTTCTCGGCAACCGGGCCAACCTGACCCTTGTGCGGCGCTCAACCATTCTTTCGGATGTGGTGCAGCAGCTCTCGCCCTATGTGAACAGTCAAGTAGCAACACTTATCTTCTTTTTAGTTGTTGCTTTGGTGGTTAAGGTCTTGCTGGATGTCTTCTTCCACACCGATCTGGGGCTCACCCTGGGCGCAATGGGTAACAACGAGCAAATGGTCGTCAACCAGGGAGTGAACCCTGAGTACATGAAGCTCATT
>PXEI01000205.1 GCA_003564775.1 Spirochaetaceae bacterium | reverse complement strand
GGATCAAAGACCTCGGCTGTACCGGTTTTAGCGGCAATCTGTATGCCGTCCACTGCTATACGTTGGGCGGTACCACCAATAGTCGAGCTATACATGTACTCGAGCATTCGCTCCGCGACAGCCTGGGAGACCACTTGCCGTATTGGCTCGCGTTCTGTTTCGAACTGAATTCTTCCGTCGGCGCTTACAATTCGTTTCACAATCTGAGGTTTTACCATAACCCCCTGGTTTGCAAGCACACCGGCAGCCGCCATAACCTGAATTGCCGTGACGCCAATTTCCTGGCCAATAGAGATCGTCTGCCGGGAACGACCACTCCATAGCTCAGGTCGGCGCAAAAGACCACGCTCCTCTCCGCTCAGCTCCAGGCCCGTGCGCTCGCCAAAGCCAAATCGGCGCAGCATGTGGTACAGCGAATCGGAGTCGACAGTGTCGGCTGCATAAGCGGCCCCAACGTTGCTGGAGTACTTGATGATCCCTTCGGCGTTGATTGTGCCGTAGTTACCCAGGTCACGAATGAGAAAGGAGCCCGCTGCATCGCTATACCCGTCTGCGGTCTGAAATGTGTCTTGAGGAGAAACCCCACCAAGGTGCATGAATGAAGCAACTGAGAACACCTTAAAAACTGATCCTGGCTCATACACCCGAGTTGTGGGTCGGTTGCGACGTTGCTCCGCATCATAGCGCTGAAACTCGTTGGGATCAAAGCTTGGAGAGGAGGCATACGCAAGAATATCTCCGCTGTAAGCATCCATTACCAGGAGCATGGTCGAGTCGGCGTTGTGCGTCTCGCGTGACTCACGGGCAATTCGCTCCGCCTCGGCCTGCACCGCTACGTCAATTGTGAGAAACACTTGATCCCCATAGCGAGACCCGCCCGGCCGCGGAGAGAGAACATCGTTTAAGGAGTATTCCACTCCATCAAGCCCGGCATTGTCGACCCCTACGTACCCAAGCAAGGCGGCAGCAAGTTCACGCTCAGGATAGCTTCGCCCGCTGTCCGGGCGTAGAGAAATACCCCGCAATCGGCCTTCACGCCGGAGTTCCTGAATCTGATCAGACTGCCCCGGAGTCAAGTTGCGGCGGAGTACCACATAGCTCAGCGAGGAGTCTAGCCGTCGACGAATATCTTGGGGATTCGTATCGAGGATTTCCGCAAGCAGCTGCGATGTCTCTTCAACATCGCGCAGGTCGGGGGTCCATGCGGCGACGGTATCGAGTTGTGTTTGAAGTGCCAGGACACGGCCGTTGCGATCCAGAATTGGCCCTCGTTCAGGAAGGGTAATTGAGGAGGGCGATGTAGATCTCCGCGACCCGGTACCAAGCATGAGCTTGCCGTATTCGTAGACCAGCGCTACGCTGACGATGCCGAGCAAAACAAATACAATTCTATACCGCAGACGCGACATTACGGCTCGTTCCTTTCATTCCAGCGCATCTCAGGCGGAACAATAACTCGACCCAGAATGCTTGAAGAGGGCACGAAACCAAAGTGGCGTGAGTCACGCGAAACCGCCAGATTGTCGCCGGTGACAAACACGAAACCGGGGGGCATTCTATCATAGCGTGATAGCTCGCTTGCAACCTTTGGATCCAACAGGACTGAGTTGTTGTTCAGTATCATTATATCCCCGTAGATCTGAATGTATTCATCTACCGCTACAGCCACTCGCTTCATGAGCTTTTGCTTCTGGTTGGGAGCCCTGAACACAATGATATCATCTCTTTCCGGGCTCTTCCATTGCACAAGATACCGCTCGGAGAAGGGGAGTCGCAAACCATATGCTGTTCGCAACAAAATCACCGTGCGTCCACGGCCAATTCCTGGCTCCATTGAAGCTCCGTCAATTGAAATGGGTTCAAACAAGATTAAGCTCAGTATAATAGCCAGTACCACAGCAACGAGAATTGCAGGGAGGGGAGTCCAGGTTGGGCCTTTCTTTTCGGCTCGAGATACCATCGAGTTTCGCAGCTTACTATAATATGTGCTTGTAAGATTGTCGATATGTAGACTACTATGATGTCGGTAATTGAAGAACAATCCATAAAGCGCCGTGGTCACATGACCTCATCGCGTAAGAGAAGACCTCACTCCGGTGGAGGAGATGTGATCGATCGCATTCTGCGGTTTAAGGCTACTGATCGGGCTGAAGGTCTATTGGCGGCCGCTTCGCAACAGAGCAGATACCGGAGTCGGCGTCGGAAGCCCACCTCTAACCGGCGGAAACCAGGTGCCACCTACTCCGATGATGCACTCCACACCGGCATAGGCACCCAGATTCAAGACCGTTGGAGCTCGCTGGTTGCTCGATATCAACGAAAAAGGCGACTTTCGTCTGCCACCCCGGCCTCCTTTGCACCGGCCTCTTTTGCCGTGACGGCCACGACGGCATTTGCATCGCGAGCAGTCCGCCTCAGGCGTGAACAGCTTCCTGGTCTGCCTGTATTTCTCCGTGGTGCTGGCGGCGTAGTGAGCTCCGGCGCACACCACATTGTTGGGGCGATTGCCGGGCGGCGGCGAGATCTTGATATTGCCTATTTAACAGCGGTCGTCCTAACCGCATTTCTTATTGCCCAAACCATGAGTCCCGGCAGTCTCTTTGACGAGCTGTTGCTCTCACGTTCGGTCTACGGCCTGCCTCAGACCGGGGAAATTCGGGGCGTGTTATCCAACTATATCGAGCCTCGAAGTGATTTCGACGTGATTGGTGAGCATATACAGGTAGATCCGGCACAGTTCAGCGCACTGGAGGTGAGTGAGTATCGAATGGTTTCTGGTGACACCCTGTCCGCCATTGCCTCTCGACACGGTCTCCGAATGGATACGCTTGTGAGCTTCAACCAGCTCGACGATGTACGACGCATGCAGATTGGGCAGGAGTTACGCATTCCCAATCGTGACGGCTTACTCTACACCGTAAAGCGTGGAGATACCTTGGAGAGTATTGCGTTGAGCTACGGTACATCGGCAACCGCTATTCTGGACGCCAACGACCTGCTCAGCACCAATATTCGCGTCGGTGAGGTGCTTTTTGTGCCTGAAGCGCGAATGAACCAAACCGAGCTTGCTATTGTTCTTGGTGATGCGTTCCGATGGCCAGCACGAGGCCGATTCACTTCAGGATTCGGTATGCGGCGAGATCCGTTCACCGGTGTTCGCCGTTTCCACAACGGGATAGATCTGGCAAATGTGCCGGGAACTGCAGTTGTTGCAGCAATGTCCGGTACGGTGGTTCATATCGAGAGTCAGCCCGGAAACTATGGACGTTTTGTGATTATACGTCACGACAAAGGATATCAAACGCTGTACGCACACCTGGACTCCTGGAGCGTTCGCGTCGGGCAGCGAGTCACGCAAGGACAGCGCATTGGGAGCATGGGCAACACAGGCCGCAGCACCGGACCACACCTGCATTTCTCCATTATCCGAAACGGAACCTTTGTCGACCCGCTGCGCTACTTGAACTAGCGCAGCACGCCTTCTTTCAGGGCTCCGTCGGCAGCGATACCTTGCCGACCGAAACTACCTCGTTGGTTTCTATCCCCGCCCGTGACAGTGTTTGTACTTTTTCCCGCTGCCGCAAGGGCAGGGGTCGTTGCGCCCAACCTTGTCCATACCGCGGGTGACAACTCCGGACGGTCGCCCGGCACCGGCTGCTCCACCGGGGGCAGCGGTCGCGGTGGCGGTTGCACCGCCGGGCGTTACTGCCGGACTCGCTCCCGCAGCGACGGCCGCTGCCGCAGCCCCGCCACCAATCATCTGCATGCCGGAATGAACCTCGGTTGTTCGGGCGGTAGGTGCACGGTGAAAGCGTTGCGGCTGTAAGGTCTCGGCCTTTATTGCAAAGAGCTTCTTGGCGACCGATGTGCGAATTCCGTGAATAAGCTCATCAAAAATCTGAAAACCTTCAAGCTTGTACTCAAGCAGTGGATTCTGTTGTGCGTAGCTCCGCAGGTAGACCGCCTCGCGCAAGGCCTCAAGATTCTCCAAGTGGTCCTGCCAACGGTTGTCTATGTTGCGTAAATACTCAAAGCGCACCGCAAGATTAAAACGCTCGGTGCCAGCAATCTCGGCCTTCTCTCGAAGATTTTGCTCCATCTCTTGAGCCAGACTATCTACAAGCTCACGCGGTTGAAGCTTCGCCAGCTCCTCGGGGTCTCGCTCGGACACAAAAAACAGTTCTTGTTTTAGCTGCTCAAGAAGATTCAGGAAAGCGGCCTCATTCTTGCCACGGTCTGTGAGATACTCGGCTGCAGAGGATTCCAGTATTTCGACTGCTGTATTGAGCACCCTACCGACCAGATCCGGTGCATCTAATATCTCATCGCGCTGTCTGAATATAACCTTGCGCTGCTCGTTGAGTACATCATCATACTCCAGCAGGTGCTTGCGAATATCAAAGTTTCGTTCTTCAACCTTCTGTTGAGCCTTCTCGATGCTACGGTTAATGAGGCGGTGGTTGAGGGGTTCCCCTTCAGGCAGGCCCTTTTCCATAAGCGACTTGAGGTTGACCGAGCCCTTGCCGAACAGTCGCATAAGATCGTCGTCCATAGACAGGAAAAAGCGGGACTCTCCGGGATCACCCTGGCGTCCGGAACGACCACGCAACTGATTATCAATACGGCGTGACTCATGACGTTCGGTGCCTAGTACGTAGAGGCCTCCTGCCTGCTGTACCTCTTCATAGTCCTTTCGCCAGGCAGTATACTCCTTCTCAAACGCGGCCTGGTACTCTTCCTCACCGGCGTCCGTGCCTACCTTGCGTCGGGCCCGGAACTCCGGATTGCCCCCCAACTTGATGTCAGTTCCACGACCAGCCATGTTCGTGGCAATGGTAACCGAGCCTTTGGCGCCCGCCTCGGCAATTATAAGGGCCTCACGGGCGTGGTTTTTTGCGTTCAACACCTCGTGACGAACCCCACGTCGGGTGAGCAGGTTTGCGAGTTTTTCCGAACGTTCAATGGAAACGGTACCGATGAGCATAGGTTGACCCTTGTCCGTCGCCCGCTTTACCTCTTCTGCAATGGCGGTAAACTTTTCATTCTCACCGACATAAATAACGTCGTCTTGATCAATGCGAGCTAAGGGGCGGTTGGTGGGAATTACTACCACGTCAAGGCCGTAGATGTTGCCAAACTCCTTGCTTTCAGTCTCGGCGGTACCAGTCATTCCCGAGAGCTTCTCGTACATTCGGAAGAAGTTCTGGAAGGTGATGGTGGCAAGCGTACGGTTGCGCTGTGCAATCCGTATTCCTTCTTTTGCCTCTATTGCCTGATGAAGTCCCTCGGAGTAACGCCGACCATGAAGGATACGGCCGGTGAACTCGTCAACAATCTGCACGAGGCCGTCCTTAACAACGTACTCGGTATCAAGTTGGTACAGCTTGTGAGCGCGGACGGCCTGGGTTACATGGTGGATGTACTCGAAGTTTTCCTCGTCAAAGAGCGAGCCAGAAATGATCTTGCGTCGCTGAAGGAGCTCTTCAAGGTGGTTGAGACCTTCGTCGGTAAAGCTTACCCGTTTTCCTTTCTCATCAAGTTTAAAGTCACCCTCCGGTTCCTCGGGGTAGTCTCCCGTTTCTGGATCCTTGGCGCACTCCACGAGGTCCCCAATGACGCGGTTGACCTCCGAGTATTTTCGGGTGTCATCCTCGGTCTGTCCTGAGATAATCAGCGGGGTTCGCGCCTCATCAACCAGAATCGAGTCGATTTCGTCGACGATACAGTAGTTGTGATGCCGTTGCACCTTGCTGCTGGAGTCAAAACGCATATTGTCGCGCAGATAGTCGAACCCGAATTCGTTATTGGTACCGTAGGTAATGTCGCAACTGTAAGCGGCCTGCCGTGCCGAGACCTCCATCTGGGATAGTATGGCGCCCACACTGAGTCCGAGGTAGTTATAGATAGGACCCATCCATCCAGCATCACGTTCCGCAAGATAATCGTTGACAGTGATGAGGTGTACGCCCTTACCCGAGAGCGCATTGAGATAGGCCGCAGTGACCGATGTAACGGTTTTCCCCTCACCAGTCTTCATTTCCATGATCTTGCCCTGGTGCAGGACAATGCCACCAAGCAGCTGCACGTCGTAGAGGCGTTCTCC
>PXEI01000017.1 GCA_003564775.1 Spirochaetaceae bacterium | reverse complement strand
GCAGAGCTCGTAAGCGACGAGCTTTCGGGTCGTGAACGCCGCAGTGTGGAACGAGATGTAGTACTCAGACGTCATTCCCGACCGCATGCCGTTGCAGCTTCGGTAGGGTTTGGCAATGCACCGAGCACAACTCTTGAAACTGTTGGCGACCGTGAGGAGGTGCGGAGACGAGACGGCCCAACCTTCTTGGCCGGAGTACACTACACCTATCAGCTGCGGCAGAGTCTGGGAATTCACGCTTCCTTTGTTCCTGACTTCACAACTGCTCGTGACCAGAGAAACGACCGTGAGCCATCACAAGATGCCGCCCTCGATCTGCCCTTCAGCATAGCTCCTGAGTTTCTGTATGGGTCACCCTCACTGGATATTTTTATGCGGCCGGGTCTAGAGTATCGTTATGCGGTTCCAACCACTCTACGTGGCCCGGTGTTTCTCAATGAAGGAGAACCCGATGAGAGTATCGAAACGGTTACGATAACGGCGGGGCCATACTCGTACCTTAGCGGGTTTCTTGATACCGGTGTGAGACTCTATACGCACCGTAGGTTCTCAGGGCCAAACACATTTGTGAACTTTGGTCTCAAGCTCTATCTGGTCTCCTACGAGGTGGGAGCGGCCTTTCCTTCCGATATCTCCGCAATCAGTGAGAATGTAATGTTATACGCCGGTTATGGTGCACGCTTTGGAGGCAACCGTTGAAAAAGCTGCGGGCTCGGCTTACAGCTCAGAATGCCTGTATCGTTTGCATAGCGATCCTGCATTTTCTCACCGTTGCGTCTGCGAGCGCATCCGACACACGAATTGTTCCGCGCGAGGTGTACATCGCCCCTTTTGCAACTGAACAGGGCAGCGGAACAGAGTCGACTGCAGCCGACGAACACAACGCATTCCTTCCGGTACTCTCGGAGCTGGTGTTTTTGCAGGCATCCGTTGCTGAACCTTTGTTACGTAGTAATACGCCTGAACAGGCAGACTCCGTCATAGGTACCACAATGTCGGCCGAGCCTCATGAGGTATCGTTAGTTCTACTACATGGGAGCGAGGAAGTCACGCGCGTGACTCGTCCTCTCCCTCCTGCTGGGCTAACTTTTGCTGAGGTTCAAGCACTGGTGAATGAAGCAACAACCGCCTTTGTGCCACATCTTGGGCCGGTCGAACGCTCGCTCGCCGAGGCTGAGATTGTTCAACGTAGCAGACGCGAAGAGGTGGATCAAATTCTCTTGCTAGAGGACCGTCTTGAGAGCCGGTTCCTGCTCACTCTATGGGCTACAGAGATCCGTGCCGTACGCTACGATCAGGCCAAAGCTAATGGCCCCTACACCGAACAGACCGAAATTGTGTTCTCGCCGTTTCCGTTGGTGGCCGAGCTTACCTACTTCAGATCTCAGAGTTTTGGATTGCTTACCCGTTTTTCGATCGACCTCAACAGTAGCACACCGTTTTACCAATGGCGTCGTGCAACCGCAGAAGGCGAAAGCGCAGAATCGGCCTGGGATCTAACCGATAACCTCATACTTCTGCCCGGAGTTGGCATAAGCTACCGTTCGCTTGGACGGGTTGGCATAGATTTATCTTTTATCTACTCGCTTGGTGCCGCACGTGTGACCGCACGCAAAGATGTCAGCCTGTATGAGTGGTATGATCAACAAGAACGCCCTGACGACTTTCTCGCAGAAGGTGAAAGCGTCTGGTTTCTGTATCAGATGCTGACCTTCCAACCGGGCTTAACAGTGGCGCTCAACGACCGCTGGGCCCTGCGAGCGGCAACATCCTTTAGCTTTGATCCGCGAGCGATCGCGGAAGACACCCCCTACAACGATACTGCGGGTCTGGCATTTCGTTACCTGCAGTTGGGCCTTGCTCGCCGTTTCTGAAAAGACGCGGTCGTTTCTCTGCAGAGTACTGCCATTTCGGGTGCGATCTACCACCAGAGCCTGTTGAATGCCAAATCTTCTTGACAACTCAAAAAGGGGGCTCTTATAGTTATGGACAATCTGCTCTTCACTCAAACAAGAGAACATACGAGCAAGAACCATCACAAGCGGTACAACTGCTGCGGCAAGGAGTCTATGGTATGAGCTTACAGACCGATTCGATCAGAAACGTTGCAATAGCCGGTCACGGTGCGACCGGGAAAACATCCTTAGTGGAGCAGATCCTGTTTCAGACCGGAGTAATTGGTCGGGCCGAGGCAGTGGAGAGTGGTAAGTCTACCAGTGACTACACCGAGGAAGAGGCAACAAACCGTATTTCCATTCACGCGTCGTTGACACACGTGAACTGGAAAGACTGTAAGATCAATATGCTTGATACTCCGGGTGCTGCGGACTTCATTGGTGAGGTAGTAGCAGCATTCCGCGCCTGTGAGTCCGCACTTCTGGTGATATCCGGTAAGGCTGGCGTTCAAATAGAGGCAATCAAGCTGTGGCGGCTGCTTGAACAACGAGAAAAGCCCCGGCTTGTTTTCATTGGAAAGATGGACGAGGAAGGCGCCGAGTTCGAGGCCGCGTTAGAGAGCTTGCGCACCCGATTCACGACCAGTTTCGTTCCGGTCTCAATTCCAATGGGTTCTGGCTCCAACCATACCGGTGTGATTGATCTCATTAATATGAAAGCCTACACCGCGGGGAAGGGTGGCAAAGAGGCTGAAACTGAAATCCCCGCCGAGTACAAGGATGAAGCCGAGGCGGCCCGTGCAACGCTCATTGAACTCGCTGCCGAAGGCGACGATGAACTCGTTGAGAAGTTCCTTGCGGAAGAAACGCTGAGCACCGAAGATGTCATCCGCGGCCTGAAGGCGGGAACCGCGGACGGCCGCCTGGTGCCGGTTACTGCCGGTGCGGCCCTGTCGGGGAGCGGTATTGCAACCTTGCTGGACATACTTGTCCATGCGGCTCGCTCACCTATGGGAATTGAGGAAACAGTTATCAATGAAGATGGATCGGAGTCAAAACTGGCCATTACCCCGGAGGCCGAGTTCTCCGGCTTATGTTTTAAGACCACCATCGATCAGTTCTCAGGGAAACTCTCTTTTGTCAAAGTTGTGACCGGATGCCTTAACTCCGACACCGAGCTTTCAAACGCACGCGAAAAGAAGAAAGAGCGTGTCAGCAAGTTCTTTACCGCTCAGGGCAAGAAACTGGAAGAGGTACAAGAGGTCTGTGCAGGGGACATTGCAGTACTCGCCAAGTTGGCATCTGCAAACACGAGTGATACATTTTGCACGCCGTCCCACATCTTCAATTTTCGACAACTCGCGTTGCCACAACCGGTGTACGCGGTAGCTGTTGAAGGGGCGGAAAAGAAGGACGAGGACAAGTTGGGAGAAGCCCTCCACAAGGTCGTGGAGGAAGACCTCACCCTACACGTCGATTTCAATGCAGAAACCAAGGAAACCGTTGTATCGGGTATGGGTGAGCTGCATATCAACATCGTGCTGGACCGCATTCGCACTCACCAGAAGGTTGCGGTGAACACCCACGTCCCGCGCGTCGCATACCGCGAGACCATCACAAAACCAGCCGAGGCTACCTATCGTCACAAGAAGCAGTCTGGCGGCCACGGTCAGTTTGGTGAGGTCACCATAAAAATTCGACCGCTCGAGCGTGGTGAGCAGTACGCCTTTGATAACCTTATTCGTGGAATGGCGGTGAGCAAGGGTTATATTCCGGGCATAGAAAAAGGCCTTAAAGAGGCAATGGCGGAAGGCGTGTTGGCTGGCTATCCCATGGTGGATATCGGTTCCGAGCTACTCGACGGTAAAGAGCACTCTGTCGACTCCTCGGAGATGGCGTTTAAGCTCGCCGCAAAGGGAGCAATGCGGGAGGCGGTTGGAAAGGCTAAGCCTACCCTACTCGAGCCTATCGTGAATCTTGAGGTCTTCATTGAGGATCAGTATCTTGGCGATGTACTCTCAGACCTTACATCCAAGCGCGGGCGAGTACTCGGTCAGGACTCACTTGGGGGTGGCCTTATCTCTATCCGAGCACAGGTTCCACAGGCCGAGCTGCTCCGATACGCAATTGACCTTCGCTCAATCACCAGTGGCACAGGCGCGTTTGAACTGTCATTCAGCCACTACGACCCAATCTCCGGAAAGATTGCAGACGACGTGATTAAGGCTTCAGAGCAGGCAGCCGAAGCGCACGCATAGGCCGCCTCATGTCCGCTCGGCCATAGGAGTATACCGATTGCGACCGGCAATACTCTTATAGGCTGGGCGGATAATCTTTCCACCGCTGACGATCTCCTCAAGACGGTGTGCGCACCACCCAGGTATTCGCGCCACGGCGAAAATGGGAGTGTACAGATCCATTGGGATATTCAACATTTTGTAAACAAACCCGGAGTAAAAGTCCACGTTGGGCGCAATATCCATCTCACGCCCTTTGTGCTCACTGAACACCTGCGGAGTCAGCTTTTCAATAAGCTTGTACAGGTTAAACTCCTTGAGGTACTCCTTTTCTGTTGCGAGTTCTTCCGCCTTGCTTTTTATGATGACTGCGCGAGGGTCAGACAGGGTGTATACAGCGTGCCCCATACCATAGATCAACCCACTCCCGTCATGCGCCTCACCGCGGATAATTTTCCTCAGGAAGTCTGCAACCTCTACCTCATCTTCCCAGTTGGTGATGCCACCTTTAATGGTTTCCATCATACCCATCACCTTGGCATTTGCCCCACCATGCTTGGCACCTTTGAGAGAGCCAACCGCTGTGGCAATGGCCGAGTAGGTATCGGTGGCTGCCGAGCTCACGACATGGACAGCAAACGCGCTGTTGTTACCACCGCCGTGCTCGGCGTGAAGAACCAGACACAAATCAAGCACTTCCGCCTCAAGTTCGGTGTACTGACGGTCGGGGCGTATCATCTGGAGGAGATTCTCTGCAGCAGAAAGCTCGGGTTCCGAAGCGTGAATAAATAGACTGCCGCCAAGGTGATAGTGTTGCTTTGCCTGATAGCCGTAAGCGGCAAAGATAGGAAACCGCGAAACCAGCTCCACGCTTTGCCGCAGCACATTTGTGAACGAGAGATCCTCGGGATTCTCATCAAAGGAGTAACTCACCAGCGTTGTTCGAGCGAGTTTGTTCATGATGTCACTGCTTGGAAAGCGTAGCATGACGTCTTCAACAAACCCGGGCGGTAGTTGTCTGGACTCGGCGAGTACAGTGCGGAACTCCGCAAGCTCATCGGCGGTGGGCAGGTGACCGAACAGAAGGAGATACGAAACTTCTTCAAAACCCAAGCGTTTCTCAGCCTGGAATCCTTCGACTATATCTTTGAGATTATAACCACGGTAGAGCAGCCGCCCTTCATCCGGCTTTTTCTCGCGGTCGTCAACGTAGTACCCATGAACCTCACCGATCTCGGTAAGCCCTACCAGGACGCCGGTGCCGTCATCATTGCGCAGCCCACGCTTGGCGTCATAGAGCTGGTACTTTTCCGGCGGTATGCTGTTGCTTGCCTCTGCGACAGGCGCAACGCGTTCAATAAAATCTTGGACCCGTGTGCTCTTCTTCATATATACCCCGATTTGTGTGTCTATCCACATACTACGAGGCCGGATAGGAGCAAGTCAATCGGTCGCTTCTTGACGCCGCCTCAGAAAAATTTCAAAGATATTGTGACTTCGTGCCAGGCCCTTGCGTTCAAAAGCTGTGCGCGGCCGCCAGGCCAAAGGTTCACAGAATCCATCCGATGGGTTCTCAAAGAACTCATCATCTGGTCCTATTACCTCAAGCATGTGTTCGGCATAGTCTCGTACATCGGTGGTTACGTACAGATAGGCACCCGGACGCACCGCTCTACCGACCATGGCTGTAAAGCCCGGCCGCACCAGCCGCCGTTTATGGTGCCGCTTCTTGGGCCATGGATCGGGGAAGAAAACATGCACCCCGTCAAACACCGCGGGCGCTATCATTCGTTCAAAGACTACCATGGCATCTTCGCGTACAACCCGTACGTTTGAGATTCCCCGCGACCTGAGCTCACCAAGCAGTTTCCCTATACCTGGCTTATGGACCTCGAGGCCAAGAAAGGCGGTGGTCGGAGATTTCTCGGCAAGCTCAACCGTGGCCTCACCCATACCAAACCCAATCTCGGCGACAAGGGTGTCACACCCCGGGAAGCTT
>PXEI01000143.1 GCA_003564775.1 Spirochaetaceae bacterium | reverse complement strand
CCGTCTTGGGGGCCCCCTGAGCCTGCCCATCGGGTGGCTGGGTAAAGAAGGCCGAGTGCACTACGTTGAGCACCTGCTTGCGTGCCGCCATCTCCACCACAAAGGAAATATTCATCTCCGAGGAGCCCTGGGCAATTGCAAGTATGTTCACCTTGGCCTCTCCTAACGCACTAAAGATCTTCCCTGCAATTCCCGGAGTACCCCGCATACAAGCCCCGATCACGGCAACAATCTCAAGGTTCGGGATAAGCTCCAGCTGGCCAATGCGGCGGGACTCAAGTTCATGCGCAAGCTCCCGTTCGAGCGCCTTCATTGCCGGTTGCGCGTGATGCCGCCGACAGACAACACAGATACTGTGCTCCGAAGACGCCTGGGAGATCATGATAATATTCACTCCAGCCGACCCCAATGCCGAGAACACCCGTGATGCAATTCCCGGTACGCCGACCATGCCGCCACCCTCAACGTTAATGAGGGCGACATCTCCAATTGAGGCGATCCCGGTAATTGTATCTATCCCGCGATCGTCGCCCCGCGCATCGTGAGTAATGAGGGTACCCGGAGCAATGGGGTTGAGGGTGTTCTTGATTCGGATAGGAACGCGACGTTCTACTGCCGGAAGCATGGTGTACGGATGCAGCACTTCGGCGCCAAAGTAGGCCAGCTCCATAGCTTCTTCCACGGTTATGACAGGAATAACAAAGGCGTCCTCGACATGGCGCGGGTCGGCACTCAACACCCCATCTACATCGGTCCAGATCTCAATTACCTCTGCGTGCAGTCCGGCACCCAGTAGACTCGCCGTATAATCCGAACCATTGCGGCCGAGGGTTGTCGTGATTCCGTCCTCGGTAGCGGCGATAAAGCCGGTGACGATTGGTAGTTCCTGCTCATGGTGGATGATTGCACGAGCGCGCTCAAAGCTCTTCTCAAGAAGAACGGTAGCGGAGCCGTGCTCTGCCTCGGTTACAATAACTCTGCGTGCATCAACCATAACCGAATTCTCACCAAGAAAACTCAGGTACGCGCTCATAAGCGTACAGGACATTCGCTCGCCGAATCCGGCTATGAGGTCGCGGCTTCGGGGTGAGCACTCCCGCACCAACTCAATGCCATGCAGGATATCGCCAAGCTCGTGATGTAACGCAGTGAGTTTCCCCATGAGTTGCCCGCTATGTGAGAACTCTTGTACCGACTCTTGAGCCAGATCGGTCTCGGCGGCAAATAAGCTCTTGATCGCCTTCTCATGGGTATCGAGCACTCGCTCGTAGAGCGAGCGAAACTCTGGGTCTGCATTCTCCGCAAGATCGGCTGCAGCCAGCAGAGTATCGGTAATGCCTTTCATTGCTGAAAGCACAACAACCACCGAACCGGCTGCCGCCTCGGCACGTACAATCTCGGCCACAGCCGCTATGCGGGAGGCGTCCGCAAGGGAACTCCCTCCAAACTTCATTATTTTCATGATAAAACAACCCTCGGGACAAATTGTAGCAGAAAGTACCGAAGATGAGTATGATACATGCATGATTCTGCTTGCTCCGGGAGTCGAAATCTGAAACACCTTCGGTTCCTCTCGCCGCTATTCCTTACTCTATTTCTCATGAATGCGGTCGTCTTCACTGCAGGACTAGCTGGTGAGACATCATTGTCCGATCCGGAATACATTGTGCGCCGTGCTATCCAACTCCTCCCGGACAACTACTCCCCAATACTCTCAAACGGCGAGGCACATGCTCTGGTTCGAGATCTTCATGCGGACGGCATGGTCGATGTAGTCATCGCGGCGGTTCGTGGCCGAGATGCGGAAAACCGCCTGGAGGTGCTGGCCGATGTTTCGCGCCTGTATGTACGTGGCTTGCGCTCACCCGAGCTGTTCGTGTTTGTCTACAAAAGCTCCCGGAACCGACTGGAAGAACACGGCCGCTACGCTATCGGTGATCCTCCAGTGTTTGAAGGTATAGGTTTCCGACGGCTGTCAGGACTCCAGGCATCCGTGGCGGTGAATGCCGTTATCGTTGAGACCATGCGCAGCACCGGGCGTATTGAAGAGTGGTTGATATTCGGCTCCGGCGTAGAGAAGCCAGCCCGAATGACTATTCGTGACACCCACAACGAGCGCTGGCGTACCGCAGACCGTGGTGAGCAGGGTGTGCTTGACCTGCTCCGATATCAGACTGCCTATGAACAAGGCGCAGGAATTGAGACCTTTATCACTCGCTACGCCTGGGACGGGCGAGAGTATCGTGGAGATGAGTCGATTGCGGTTGTCCGAACCTTGAACTCTTTTCTTGAACGCTGTGAGACACTTCTCAATAACCATGAGTACGACGCCTTTGTCGAGTTTGCTTTCCCCCCACAGCAGGAGAGCAGCACTGCAAAACTGCTGCAACAGACTTTTCTGCCGGTGGTGGATGAGTTTGAACAAGGCGGCGGGCACCCCTTTCCTGCTGGTGATCTCGGTGACGAGATACAGGGCGATCTCGGTGATGATCTGACCCCAAGGTTCATCTTGCCTAGAGTTTTGCAGAGCCCTTTTCCTATTGCCGACTCCCCGTCATTTGAACTACTCGTTCGGACTAGTGGGCCGCAGGAGGGGCTTTACCGCGCTCGCGTGCAGATGTCTCCGCACCCCTTTTCCAGCTCACCGTACTTCCTTACAGCCCCTTGAGTGTACCTGGCCGTTTACCGGCAGGCACACTTCTAACCTCATCACCCGTTATTTTTTTACCGGTCTGTTGACAATAACCCACCCCGCCGATACGATGCGCCCATGTATCGATACCAGATTGAAGGCGGTATTCCCGTAAAGGGTCGAATACGAGCCGCAGGAAATAAGAACGCTGCGCTTCCGTGTATTGCAGCAGCGCTCCTCACAGATGAGACCGTCCGTCTTCGAAACATTCCTGATATAGAAGACGCTCATGTCATGTTTGAAATCCTTGAGAAGCTTGGCGCCACCGTTAATCGCCTTGAGACCAAGGGTGATTACGAAGTGACCACACATAACATCGTTGGCTCGGAACTGCCGGTCGACCTCGCACGCAAGATCAGGGCATCAATCCTGTTCGCCGGGCCAATGCTCGCGCGTACTGGGAAGGTGGTGCTCCCACCACCAGGGGGCGATGTCATTGGACGCCGGCGTCTTGACAGCCACTTTCTGGCACTGTCCGCCCTTGGAGCCCGCATAGAGGTTGACGGCGCCTATAGACTTACCGCGAACAAGCTCAAAGGCTGCGAAATTTTTATGGATGAAGCCTCGGTCACCGCTACCGAGAATGCAGTCATGGCGGCCGTGCTGGCAGAAGGCCACACCGTCATTGAAAATGCTGCCTCCGAACCGCATATCCAGGATCTCTGCAACATGCTCAACGCGATGGGCGCATCGATCACGGGAATTGGCTCAAACATCCTCCATATCGAGGGGTGCGACAAACTCCACGGAGCAGAGTTTGCAATTGGTGCCGATTTCATGGAGGTCGGATCGTTCATTGGCCTGGCGGCCGTTACACGTGGCGAGCTCACCATTGAAAACGCAGCGCCTCACCATTTGAAAATGGTCAAGATTGCCTTCGGCAAGCTTGGCATCTACTGGGAGGTCGATGGTGAAGACCTGCATATTCCCGCCCATCAGGAGCTCCGCGTTCATCCTGATATGGGCGGCATGATTCCCAAAATTGATGACGCCCCATGGCCCGGTTTTCCGCCGGATCTCACCAGCATCATGACGGTTGTTGCGACGCAGGTTGAGGGCACGGTACTGGTCCATGAAAAGATGTTTGAATCGCGAATGTTTTTCGTGGACAAACTTATCGGTATGGGCGCCAGGATCGTCCTGTGCGATCCACACCGCGCAGTCGTAAGCGGACCGTCCCGGCTCAGTGGTTCAGAGCTCGTTTCACCCGATGTACGCGCAGGAATGGCCATGCTGCTTGCGGCGCTGTGCGCCGAGGGTTCCAGCACCATTCACAATATATACCAGATCGAGCGGGGCTACGAGAACCTGACGGCACGTTTCCAGGCTCTGGGCGCCCGCATCGAGCGAGTCTCTTCATAGGAACTGTCGTTGGACTACTGGGGCTCCCCGCCCAGTTCCCTACTGAGGGTGCTGTAGGCCTCCTGTATACGCAGGAAGGCCTCGTTCGTCATACGCTGCTGGTCTTCCGTGAGTCCTTGGGCAAGGTCGGGGTGAAACTCTGCCGCTAAGCGTCGATATACTTTGCGAAGGCCTGCCAGGTCTATATCGGCGTCCACCCCAAGCACGGCACGAGCCTCGGCATTCAGGCTCCGCAAAGGCCGGAGCATGGTGCGGATGTCGTCAGCGTTGAGACCCAGACCGGTACCTATAGCTTCAAGTTGTTGTATTCGCACAGGAGAGAGTTCCGGTCCATCGCTAAGCGACACCCGCAGAAGCGCTGCAAACACCTCAGCCTTCAAGACCGCAGATTGCTCCGCCAGAAGACCAACAACGCGCACCGGATCAATACGCGTTCCTATCACTACCGCTTCCTGCATTACCGACTCTACTTGGCGCGCAGACCGGGCAATGAGCGGGTATCGCCCTCGAATTTCGCGTTGAAGTGTGCCAAGATGCAGATCTTTCACGAACCCGTCGGCAACCACAATCCGAATGCCCAACCCGATAAAGACCACAACCTCAATTGGAAGCCCTAGTGCCGCCTCGGCTGCTTGCTGGTTTGGCAGTGGCTCTGAACCACCAAAACAACGCGCGACCATAGAACCGGCAGTCCGGCGCATGCGCATGTGGTCTATAAGAAAACCCATGAGGAACCCAAGAGCAACCCCAAAAGGGCCTGCCGTCACCCCAATAGCCGCGCCGAGGACACGCCCCCAGACAGGACGTTGTGCGGCGGCCCGCACCAAGCTTCTCCACTCAACAACCTTGAAGCGTAGCACGACAACTGCCTTAGTCGGCCGGTTGAAGCGCCATGAATAACAAAGCACCCACAAGCACGCCTGCCTGTATCACCACCGTTGCCACAAGCCCAAGCGGAGCTCCCCCAAGTCCAGTAATCACGGCAAGCACTAACCTGTTCAGATAGAGATAGCTTGCAAAGGCATACGAGAGAACAAAGGGAAACAAGGGCACCGCCAGGATCGCCGGTAGAATAGGTGGGACAAGATAACGACTACGCATGCGCCACCCAAATCCCGCCGCAAGAAAGGAAAGCGATACAAAACTAAATGGGTGCATGAGCCGGGTAAACAGCTCCAGATAGACCGGCTCCTCCGCAAACCCAAACTCGGACGCCTGCGAGGAAAGGTTCAGAAGTACCGCTGCCGGAACCGTCGCCAAAGGAGCCGAAGCGTATGAAAGCCCCAGAAGCTCTCCAGGATTAAGATCAAGCGGCAACAGATTTCTGAGTTCCTGCGGGGGGCTACCCTGCAGGTACTCGGCCTCGTAGCCGAGGCCAGCAAAGTCGCGATCTAGAGCCTGCAGACTCAAATGACCTTCCAACAGCTTGCCATACGGGGCACGCAGGTGGAAATCCAGCTTTCCGGCTGGGTCAAGGCCTATGGCCTCCACACCCCGAGCATACGCGGCCCCGGCGGTTGGCGTGAACAGACTCATATGCACGAAAAGCTGTGCCCCGTCACCATGCGTGAGTCGAAAGAAGACATCACTTGTCGACATGTAGTCATCAAGCTCACTCAGCTCATCTATAAAAAAAGAAACTTGTTCCAGTTGCCGTCTGGCAACGGGCAAGTAACGCTGTACATCAGGGTCCCCCGGAACAGTGTCCGCCAGCGCAGTAAAGATGTAATAGGCCTCAATTGGACGACCGGCCAACAGTGCATCATATCCTCGACGTTTCTCCGCAAACAGCTGTGCGGTTTCCGCTTCGCCTCGGCTCATACTCATGCGCTCAATCTGTCGATATGCACGCGCACCGAGTCGCCGACCCTCGGCCTCAATCTCTCCACCCATTGGTAAGGCTAAGCTTGCAAAGTAGTGCGCGGTGAAAAAGTCTTCTCGCTGATAAGCGTCTTCGGAACGTTGCAGGAGCTCCGCCCCGGTCAGCCCGCGGGATAGCTCGGACTGAATGCGTTCGTCACGGACATCACCGCCGTTTCGAGAGGCAGCATCCGGCCGGGTTAAGATGTTTTCAACATGCCGTGCGGTTGTGGTGTCCTGCGGG
>PXEI01000238.1 GCA_003564775.1 Spirochaetaceae bacterium | reverse complement strand
CGACTTACCGAAGAGCCGGGCCGTGTGGTGACTCGGGAACAGATACTTGGTGACTGTCTGGACCAGATCCACGACGGCTCACACCGAACCGTCGACACACATATCGCCAACCTGCGTTCCAAGCTGGACAACGGAAACTGGATTGAAACGGTACGCGGAGTTGGATACCGATTCCGAGGCACGCCTGCATGAAAACGCTCTTCGCGCGTTCATTTGCGGCCTTCTTTGTGTCGCTCCTGCTGTTGGTGCTCATCATTCTTGCCGTGTTCCTCTTCGGTATGCGAAGATCAATTGGCGACTGGAATTTGTACCGGCGCCAAAGCCTGCAGAACATCATTGTTCCCAGCCTCAACGAGCTTGCGCGTCGTGAGGGTGGCCTGAACCCGAACTCGGTGGAACGTGAACTTTCCCAGTTCCTGAATCCAAACCAATATGTCTATGTCTTTGATGCCGAACGCCGACCAGTCTTTCTTTACCACGGAGGCGAGCGTCGTGCAATTGAAGACCCAGCGGTGGTAGAGGAGCTCATTTCACCCTTGGAGGAGCAAGGAGCAATGCCAGCGGCCGTGTTTGACGGTGATATTGTCATTGGTTTTCTGGCAGCAGATACCTTGGGCTTCATGAGTGATGTTGCTAATCTGCGGTTCCTCCACTCGGTCACGATCACGCTGCTTACCGCGGTTGTTCTCGCTGCAGGAATAGCTTTCGTGCCAGCGTACAGCATCTCACGGGGGATATCCAACAGTGTCAAGAAGCTTGCAGATGGGTTGGCAGCTATTGGCGATGGGAAGCGCGACATAGAGTTTCGGCGCAGCGGAACCGCACTGGAGTTAGCCCTTGTAGCCGAAACTGCCGAGGGCCTACAGGCTCGACTCGAGCACGAAGAGAAACTTCGTCGCCAGTGGGCACAGGACATCTCGCATGATCTGCGTACACCGCTTACGGCCTTCCGGACGCAGCTGGAAGGCATGATAGAGGGGGTTATCGAACCAACCCAGTCTCGCCTGGAGGCCATGTTTCAGGAACTGCTTCAGATTGAACTGCTTGTTCGTGATCTGAGAGAGCTCAGCCATATTGAGTCGCCCGAGATGAAACTGAACTGGAGTAGTATCAACTGCACGTCGTTCATTGGGGTACTGATTCACCGGAGCAAAGCTGCGCATCAGCGGAACGATGTTTCGTATGCTACCAAGATCCAGATCGAGTCATTTTGGGGCGACGAGCAACTCCTCCTGCGTGCACTCGATAACGTCGTACAGAATGCAGTTGTACACACGAGTACCGGTGGACGCATCAGCCTGTGCATTGAAGAAGCCGACGCGCCGCTGAAGACCCGAATTGAAGTGCGCAATACAGGTGTCGTAGATACGGCGGATCTCCCTCACGTTTTTGAGCGGCTCTACAGATCAGGAGATCAACCAAGCTTCAGCGCGGGAGGCGGTGGGTCGGGGCTGGGTCTCTCTATCACCAAAGCGATTATTGAACTGCACGGGGGTGTCATCACAATGACGCAGCAATCTGACGAAACTGTCGTCAGCATGCTGGTGCCTGCGTCTGGAGAAAATCCTCCTCTATCCATGTCAATAGACAAAACATCGTCCTGAATTAGTGGATATTTACGATTGCGTATGAAACTAAATATCGGTATAGTAGGAGGATCATGAGCGACCAAGAAGCACTCGATTCACAACACGAGGCAGTACCAACACGGTCTGTTATAAAAACCATGCAGCTTCTCGAGCAGCTTTCGCGCGACGGAGAAAGTAGCCTTGGTGAAATTGCAGGCCGTCTTGGAATGCACAAGAGTACCGTACACCGTTTTGTGAACTCACTCAAAGAGCTCGGTTACGTCCGGCAGAATCCGGAAAACGAACGGTACAGCCTTACACTCAAGCTTTTCGAGGTTGGATCTGCCGTTCTTGAGCGCACCGAGCTATGGAAAGAGGCGCACCCAATCATGAAGACGCTTGCCGAGCAAACGCTTGAGACGGTGCATCTCGCGGCATTGGAAAACGACGAGTTAGTGTATCTTCACAAAATTGAGTCCACACGCGCACTTCGTGTCTCTATGAACACGCGGGTGGGACGCACAGCCCCGTTGCATTGCACTTCGCTCGGCAAAGTACTTCTTGGCTCACTCTCGGATCGGAAACGTGAGCGACTCATGAAAAAGGTTCGCTACGACCGTTACACCGAACATACGCGCACCGAGCCGGAGTCCCTATCCGAGGAACTGGAAAAGGTAGCTAAGCGTGGATACGCAGTTGATAACGAGGAACATGAGCTGGGCGTGCGTTGTGTTGGCGCTCCCATTCGGAACGCTGTTGGAGATGTTGTCGCGGCGTTGAGCGTTTCCATGCCAAGTGTTCGCCTGAACGATGAGAATATGGGAACCTACACCGAGTTGGTGGTGCGGAGTGCACAGAACATTTCGTACAAACTAGGTTGGCGATCACCCACCACTTAGAGCGGGCGACTGAGTCGCCTACGAGTCCTGTTCAGGATCTACCTTTTCCATGCCAGCAGCCTCAGCAAACACGTTAAAAAGTTCGCTGTCAGTCTTGGCCGACACCACACGGCTCATGGTTTCTTTGTCTTTCAGAATTGTACATATCTCGGTGAGAAACCGCAGGTGAGGATCAATAGAGCCAATAGGTGACAGGGTCAGAACAAAAACCTGAGCTGGTTTTTTGTCCAGGCTTTCGAAGTCAATTTTCTTCTTGCTTACCCCGATAGCAATTACGAAGTCTTCCACACCATGGGATTTTGCATGCGGAATAGCAAGCCCATTCTCCATTCCGGTGGAGATTTCACGCTCATGATTCAAGAGGTCTTTTTTTGTTAACTCGCAATCCGAAACCCTTCCGCTACGACATGCGATATCGAGCAACGCTTCAATAACTTGAGTTTTCGTTTTGCCGGGCAACTTGGTTGCCACAAGGTCTGGTGTAAGGTATTCTCGTAACACAGTGTCATTCTGCGACGCGAGATGATAATTGTCAAGCAGGATAGCTCTACCGTACCTATGAGTGGCAGAATGTCCGCGCACAGTGTGAGTTGCGCTACACGCATTGGCCATTTGTAGCACGCGCGTGCCTCGTATTGAGGATGAAAACTTCGCCTCGGTATAGTGAAAAAACGGACGACTATGGTAATGTTCAGCCTGCCTATACGCCCTCACGACAGTTCGCCGTGCGAGCGTGAACTCCACCATAGCGGAATAAGGAGAAGCCCTTGGAACCAAAAACCACGACGAGTGTATTTGGCGTTCTCTTCACGGTAGCTCTGTTAACAATCGTTTGGGTTGTCTATAACGAGAGTGCCAACCTCGCAACCGTTGGCCTTGGTGTTGTGCTTGGGTTCATCGCGCTAATCCTCACCGATAAGTTTGTTCTTAAGGACGACTATCGGGAGAACTATCACGTAAACATGATAGCCATTCTCAAGTACATCCCATTCATTTTCTTGCAGATCTACATCTCGGGTTTTGATGCAATCTACCGGGTGTTTACCGGGCATGTGAATGTCGGTGTCGTTGAGATCAAGACAAAACTCCCAACCGAGTTCCAACGTTCACTGCTTTCGAATGCAATCACCCTCACTCCCGGCACCGTTACGCTTGACCAGGATGAAGAAGACATGACCATCATCTGGCTCGACTGCTCTACTCCGGATCCGGATGAAGCGGGTGAAACAATAAAAGGAAGCTTTGAGCGTATACTCCTTCCCTCCAAGGATCGCACATGAACTTCTACACCATTGTCATCATTGCACTTGTTGCAGCGGCTGTAGGATCGCTGGCACGTGTTATCGCTGGCCCGACAATCTGGGATCGTTTGCTGGGGCTCAATGTCGTCTCTTCAAAAGTTATTATGGTGGTCATTGTTTTTGCCCTTATGTTGGACACCGGATACTTGCTTGACATGGCAATTATCTATGCCCTACTTGGCTACCTTGGCGGCGTGCTCACTGCGCGTTTCATAGAGCGTCGAGGAAACCTGTAGTTATGCTTATGCGGAGAACCGGGATATGAACGTATTAATTGGTCAGATACTCATTGGAATAGGCTTGGTGTTTATTGCCATAGGTACCTACAGTCTCTTGCGTCTGGGTGACTTCTATACTCGGATTCTCATTACCTCGAAGGTCGACTCAATGGGGCTCATCACCATTATTTTTGGGGCCATGTTGATCTCTGGTTGGACCTTTTTCTCTGCAAAGCTCGCTTTCATTCTGTTGTTTGAAATGATTACCGCACCGGTTGGCACTCACGCGGTGGCCCGCTCGGCCTACCGCAGCGGTTATCAGATCATTAACCACACACGCCTCTTTACCAAACGGCGCGATACAAACATCGACTCCGAGGGGCATATTGCGCGAACAGTCGAGGACTTTGGAGATCTCACATGAACACCATTGTTGCTGAAGCGGCACTCCTTGTTGTCATGGCTCTTATGGCACTCCTGACAATCAGGACACAGATCTTGCGTATGGCCATTGTGTATATGGGAATTTTTTCCCTGTCGGCTTCGCTGGTGTACGTCTTGTATCGTGCACCTGATGTCGCGATAGCAGAAGCCGTTATTGGAAGCGGCCTTGTTGCGCTGCTCTACCTCAGCGCGCTCAAGCGCTACCGGGTCTACACCATCGGAGTAGTCGGCTCAAACATGCCGAATGTGAGCGACCGGCACATCCTTGAACTGGAGCGCAATGCAGTTATCAACGATATTGCCGGATTCTGCGTTGAGCGCGAGCGTGAGCCGCAGACGGTTTTCTCTCAGGAGAGCATCGACGAGGCTTTGTTGAATACCAACTACGATATCGTCATTGAGGAGTACGAAGGAGGCATCCGCCTCTACGGTCACGATGAAAACTATCTTGTAGATGAACTTGAGTTGCTGTTTGCCATCCGAGATCGCGATGCAGAGCTTGAGGTCATAAGATTTCGCGCAGGAGCAGGAATATGAAAAACGTTGCTGTCGCGCTTTTCTGCTTTGGCATGTTCTTTGGCGTGGTTTTTCTCACGGTGGAACACAATGTCGAGTTGGAACCGACACTCTACAACTACTTCATTGAACACGGCACCGCAGAAACCGGAGCTCAGAACATTGTTGCAGGAATCCTCCTGAACTACCGCATGTACGACACCGTATTTGAGGCAATGATACTTCTGACCTCGGTTATGGGGATGCTTCACTTCCTCTACACGGGGCACGGCCACGGTGGAGGACACGGCAAGAAGGCCGGTGCGGAAGCCCACAAGGGGGGCAAGAATGACTGAGAAGTCGTCCATTATCTCAACCATGACAGGCTTCTTGTATCCATTTATCGTGCTCTTTGGCTTCTATATCATTGCCAACGGTCACAACACACCGGGAGGTGGTTTCCAGGGCGGGTCGGTTATCGCAGCCTTGTTTATTGCTCGATACCTGGTGTTACCTGTGGATGACTTCAACATGGATACGTTGCATTATGTTGAGAAGGCATTTCTGGTCTTTCTCTTGTTGTTGCCAATTGTGTTCATCTTCCCGGGGTTGCATCTAGTATATGACCGGTTCAACGTTCCCTATCTAATTGCAATGAACTTCCTCATTGGAATGAAAGTTAGCCTTGGGCTTACCATCATTGTGTTTCGCTTCGGCTTTTTCCGGGAGGGTTAGAAACAAGTGGAGTGGCTTAACAGTAGTCACCTCAGTTTGGGCTTGTTTTTTGTGGGCCTGTACGGGGTGATTACCCAACGCAACGTGATCAAGACAATTATCTCGATCAATATTATGGATGCAGCCGCTATCCTATTTTTGATCACCGCTAACCTGCAACCAGGCAGTGTTCCGCCTATTGCCGGAGGTGACCCGTCTCGCATGGCGGATCCAGTACCTCAAGCCCTCATGATCACCGCCATTGTTATTGGGGTATCGGTTACCGCAATGTGTCTGGCACTGTTCATTCGCATGGCCCACCGCTACGGATCGTCGGATTGGGAGAAAATTGTACACAGGGTGGAAGACTGATGCTCATTCAATATATACCCACACTCTACGTCCTGGTGCTCCTGCCGGTTGTGATTGGTGCTATGGGATATTTCCTGCCGCGCCGCGTTTATCAAGGGGTTCTGTTGCTCTTCGGACTGGTGATGATTGCCATATCAGCGGTGATCTTCTATGAGGTCCGGGTTCTGGGAGAGGTCATTGAGCACGT
>PXEI01000030.1 GCA_003564775.1 Spirochaetaceae bacterium | reverse complement strand
TCTACGCACGCGACGCTGACGCAGCAGCGCTCTATGCGGCCAACCTCCTGGGCCTGTACCTGGAGTTTAACGAACGGCGGCAGGAGATCATCAATGCCTACACCGTCTGAAAGCCCGGACATGTCGGTGTTGCATGCCATTGCAGGGGAACGATATCAATCGCTCGTTGAGTTTTGCCGGGCCGTAGGTGTTCGTGTGGAGACATCGACCTGAAGCTCCGGAAAGGTCACACTCCCGGTAGAAGATGAGGTCTACTGCAACTTCTACCCGCCAGGTTCATGCGGTAATTGGCACCGCGGTTCCGGACACGATGATGCCCCCGCTTGCCGGTATTGTCAGCTTAAGTCTGCTTGGGCGGCCCATTGCATCGCCCTGGTGAACTGAGATCTCACACGGCGCGGTGAGGAGCCCCGCATCTCGCAGGTAACCACCTAATGCTGCGGCAGCGGCACCTGTTGCAGGGTCTTCTACAACACCGCCAACAGGAAAAGGGTTTCGGGAGTGAAAAAGCCCATCCGACTCTCGAAATATCAACTGAAGTGTGGTGAGCTCTTCGCGCTTCATCTCATCCCGCAGCCGGTCAAATTCGTAGTCCAAGCGGTTAAGGCGGTCAAGATCCTTGGCGGCCAGAACCAGATGCCATGCCCCGGCATACGCAAAGACTGGAGCTATGGTCGGATCCAACTCATCTCTGTGCCAACCAAGAATACTCAGAAAGCGGTCAACAGCTTCTTTAGAAGCCGCCCGCGTTTTCGGCTCTACCGAGGTCAAGGATGCAAGATAGTGTTCATTCTGCATCTCGGTTGCCACCGATACATCTCCCACCAAGGTTGAGAACACGAATGTCTGTGGGCCTTCGCGGCGAGCAAGGGCAACCCCCGAGGCTATGGTTGCGTACCCGCAGAAGCTTACCTCCATCTCCGGACTGTAGTACCGCATCTTTCGGTGAGATCCAGCGGCCGGTGCAATAAAGGCGGTCTCCGAGTAGCCGACCCATTTCGCAATGAGCTGCATCTCCTCGGGCGTCGGCAGTTGATCTCCAATCCAGACGCCAGCCGGATTCCCCCCGGCTGGATCGGTGGTGAAGGCGGTGTATCGCAACAGCGATTCCTTGTGCATGGTGTTCGGATGCATGTTCGCTCCTATGCAAATCTCCGATCTTGAGCAGCAACAAAAAGATACTCACGCTACCCTATATGGAACAAGTATATCGTCTTGGAGCCGAAATCGCCGGGGGCTTTTGCATCACGCAGGCCTACGTTAGAATTGGGCTATGAACCTTGCAGTGCTTGAGTGTGAGAATATTTCGGAGTCGCCTACGCCAGCATCCGGTGGTTACACCCAACTGTTTGCCAGGCTTCTTGCCTTGCATCCCGACGGCCGCTCCATTCGGCTGACAAGCTTTGAAGCGCACCAAGGGAATCTGCCCGCATTGGATGCGGACTGGGATGGGTACCTGATTAGCGGAAGCTATGCAGGGGTCTACGAGGAGCTGCCATGGATCAACGAGCTTTCAGCCTTCATTCGAAGTGCGCACGCGACAGGAATCCCACTCGTCGGTATCTGCTTTGGACACCAGGTGCTGGCCCACGCCCTTGGCGGAACGGTTCACAAGGCGGATGTCGGCTGGGGGCTTGGTGTGGTGGACACGTCGATCTCGCAGCACTACTCCTGGATGGGCCATGAGGAGCTGGCTTCGGTGCCGTTGATCTACATGCATCAAGACCAGGTCAGCCGCTTGCCTGATTCGGCCACGGCATTTGCCTCTACAGAGATCTGCCCCTACGCGGGGTTCACTCTGGGACGAAATGTGCTTGGGTTGCAGGGGCATCCGGAGTTCACTCCACAGCTCACCGGGCGTCTTATTCGGGAACTGTGGGACAGGTTCCCTCCACAGCAGGCAGAGGCGGCCATAGCATCACTTGAACGCGCTGCCGACCACAGTCGCGTTGCCAGCTGGATAACTCGATTTCTGCTTGAGGCTACATAAGCCCGAGGGGCGAGCCAGCTCGCGGGCCGCGCAGGTACGCAGGGTAGTTCACGGAGGGTCGTACGACACACGTCTCGCGCCGGGATACACACTCAATGCGGTAACGGTAACCAGAATCAGAACCATGCCAAGGATTTGCAGGCCCGCGAGCCGTTCCTCCAAAACGGTGACGCTGAATAGCGACGCGGTCACCGGCTCAACCATTGCGACAATTGAGGCGACGGCTGGCGCGGTGTGCTTCAGTCCAACAATATAGAGAACAAACGACAGACCCGCACCAAGAACACCCAGGAGTACGAACAACGTCAACCGTGGCGAGGCCAGCACTGACCGAACTTCACCGGCAGCGTCCAGCGGGATAAGTATAGCAACAAGTACCGCAAAGGCTATGGTGAGAATTGCTGGTGGGCTGCCGTGAGGCGCCGCAAACTTGAACCCGAAAATGAATACCGCGTAGGACATTCCCGAAAGCACCCCGGCCCCGACGCCAACCAGGGTAATACCCCTGGGCCCTGTCTGGTAGACCCCTGTAAGGAGCACAACGCCACCCATTACTATGGCAATTGCAGCCCACTTAAAGGGAGTGCGGCTTTCGAGCTTGAGCGCAAAGGACACAAGGTAGACAAACACCGGTGCGCAGTACATGAGCGTAGCCGCAACCGCGACACTGCCCTCGGCGATGCTCACCAAGTAGAAAACGAAGTTGCCCGCTATTCCCAGTCCGGCAATCAGCGACCAAAACCATACCTGGTAACTTGCCAGTCCACTGCCGCGCGGGCGCAACCCTAACCAGAAGAGGAAGAACAACAACCCCACTGCGCCACGGTAGAATGCCACCACCGTCGCAGCCCAGCCGTTGGCAATGAGTATACCGCCGATCCCGCCCGAGAGCCCCCAGCAGAGCGCCGCTATCGCTACGAAAGCTGTGCTTATACCTGCCATTTGGTTACCTTCCGCGTACACCAGCTATTCACGCACTGCGTGTCCGACCCAGTGCCAGCTTCAATACTACCAGTCGCGCTTACGACGAGGAGACGACCCCTCGGTTCTCACCCCTGTCCTGCGTGTACTCGCGTGCATGCTCCAACGCCTCTTCAAGGTTGTCACATATATGGCCGGGTTGCAAGTTCTCGTAGAGGCCAGCCTTCTTGAGCGCCCGCTCCGGTTGTGGCTGGAGTTCACAGAGGATCAGGTGCATGCCGTGCCGTTCACTGTCAGCAAGAAGGTCTTCAAGCAGCCGCAGGCCGGTGGCATCTATTGCCCCAACCGCACCCATGCGAACAATCCGAACCTTGGGACGGCGCTCAATAAACATCATGATGTTGCGAAACTTCTCAGCCGCTCCAAAGAAGAAGGGGCCACTTACTTCGTAGACCTCGACACCGTCCGGGAGCGGAGCTCCCTGCACACGTGCTGTTCCGGGCTCGTTCCGTCCTTCGTGTTCTAACCGCCCTCCGCGGCCTCTTCGCTCGGCGCCGAAGACCTCAATCTTGGACACAACACTCATCCGGTGCATGAAGAGAAAGGCGGCAAGTACCATCCCAGCCTGTATCGCAACCGAAAGGTCTATCAGGATTGTAAGCGCAAATGTGGTGAGCATAACCGAGACATCGCTCTTTGGCCCCTTAAGCAAGGCCCTAAAGGAGTGCCACTCCGACATGTTATAGGCGACTACGGCCAGCACCCCGGCAAGCGCAGCAATAGGAATGTACCCGGCCAGTGGGGCAAGCAAGGTCATAACCAGGAGAACCAGAGCAACGTTCGCGAGTGCGGCTATGGGAGTGCGGCCGCCGTTCTTGGCATTGGTTGCGGTACGGGCAATAGCTCCGGAGGCCGGAATCCCGCCGAATACGGCACAGGCGATGTTGGCAATGCCCTCACCAATGAGCTCGGTGTTTGGATCGTGGCGGTCACCAACCATTCCGTCGGCGACTACCGCGGTGAAGAGGCTCTCAATTCCGCAGAGCAGCGCGATAGTGAATGCTGGCATGAGCATTTGTTGTATGAGCTCAAGTGAAACCGGCGGGATTCCGTACCAGGTCATACCGCGGGGCAGGCCACCAAAGCGGGAGTTGATGGTCACCACCGAAAGGTCAAACACAAAGACCGGGATCGTCACAACCAGAATTGCGACCAGTGCACCCGGTACGCGTTTGGAGATGTTTTTCCAGAAGACCACTATGAGAATAGTCACCAGCGACACGACCGTGTCGGCCAGGCTGATCTGCCCAAGCGCACCAAGGTACGTAACAATGCGCGCCGGTACATCCGGTGGAGCGCCGACCAACGACATCCCCAGAAGATCCCCAATCTGTGAGATCAGAATCACGGTTCCGATGCCGGAAGAAAAGCCAATGACAACCGGATACGGCACATACTGAATAACCCGTCCAAGGCGGGCTATCCCCATTACCGCAAGCATAATTCCGGCCATAGCGGTAGCCAGTGCCAAGCCGTCGTAACCGTACTGAGCGCCTATAGCATAGGCCACAACAACAAAGGTTCCGGTTGGCCCGCTGATCTGCACCCTGCCGCCGCCGAAGAACGCAACCGCCGCCCCGGCTACCACCGCGGTGGCAAGCCCTTGCTGGGGCGTTACCCCCGAGGCTACCGCCACCGCAATAGAAAGCGGCACCGCTACAACACCTACAATCAGGCCAGCAATGATGTCGGCCATAAACTGGCGCGGCGTGTAGCCCCGCATTGCACGTAGTATTCCGGGTCGAAACATAGTGCACTACAGATACTGCTAAAGTGTCAGGATGTCAACGCGTCAGGTGCGCGTTGCAGCTAACGCCGCAATCAACACCAGGAGCGCGCCCACCAATCCCAAAGGGCTGAAGAACTCGCCGACGACGAAAGCCGCGACGACCATCGCAACAACCGGCTCAACGCTTGCGACCAGGGCCGCACGAGATGCTTCCGCGCGCTCCAGTCCTATATAGTAAACCAGATACGGAACAAAGCTACCCAGGACACCCACCATTGCAAGCAGCATCCAGATCCGCGGGCTCTTGGGGGCGAACTCGGCAAGGGGGAAGATCACTACTGCAGCCACCGCGAACACAATCGGCAAAAAGAGAAAAGGAGAAAAGCGCGCCAAGGCCCATTTCCCAAAAAGGAAGTAGGCGGAGAAGGTAGCCCCGGCCATCAGACCCCAGAAGACCGAGACCGGTGTGACACTCATTCCAACGCCCCCGCCAATCGTGACCAGCGCGACTCCGCTTAGGGAAATAGTAATCAAGATAACCTTTCGGGGGGTGAGGGCCTCACGATAGAAAACGCGGGCGCCAATGGCTACCAGCACCGGTGCGGTGTACATGAGTATTACTGCAGGCCCGACACCTCCAGTCTCAAAGGCGCGTGAGAGCGAAACCATAAACAGCGCCTGTCCAAACACACCAAAGCACACAACCGCTACAAGGCCCCTGCCAAGAGGCCCCGGAGAGTGGTGCACTGCGGCATAAACCGCGGCCGGTAGAAGCAGAAGAGCGGTAGCGAGAGACCTCCAGAAGGCAATCTCCATGGCGCCAAGCCCCTCGGCAAACAGAAGTCGTGAGATTGGCCCGACCAGACCCCAGAGCACTCCGGCCAGAGCGACCAGGAGGTATCCACCACGGACCTGCCGAACAGTGAAGTGAGTTACCGGTAGTGTTTTTGGATACACTGGTTTCATACGGTTGGTCTCCGGAGTCGGCGGAGGTTGTGCGTCGTGTCAAATAGAGGCTTTCGCCCAAAGCCAGGCTCGGTGCTACATTACACCTATACGCTGCAGCACACAAGAACGAGCACACAAAAGTGAGGTTGAGAACAAGCTCGGGCGCAGCGCCGGAACCTCAAAGAATCATTTTTTTAATACCTGCTTGACGAGTTCTGCGCTCTGCGGCTATAGTGTTCAAACAATTAGTTAGTAATCACTAACTAACATCAAGCAGGGGTACTTGGGAGGCTTCGTATGGCGGGTCTTACTCGGCGACAACAGCAAATCGTATCGGTCTCGATTGAGCTCATCTCTCGCAAAGGAATTCAGGAGCTTACCATTCGCAATCTTGCCCGGGAGCTGGGAATTACGGAGCCCGCCATCTACCGCCACTTCGCAGGAAAAACCGAGATACTCGCCGCGATGCTGGAGTATCTGCATTCGGATATTGTAGCGATGTTTGAACATGTTGGCACCGAAGGAAGCGCCCTATCGCGGCTTGAGTCGTACTATCGGATGCTGTTGGAACGGCTTG
>PXEI01000069.1 GCA_003564775.1 Spirochaetaceae bacterium | reverse complement strand
TGAGGTTGTTGAAGCAGCGCGGGAGACTGCGGAGGTGACCGCGGGCGAAGCAGCGGCAGAGTCCGCCGAAGAAACCACGGACGAGCCCACCATCATTGAGATCGACGCAAGCTTGGTTGAGAAGGTCGTGGCCAAGATGGCCAAGATACCGGTCAAGAGCGTTTCGACCTCGGAGAGGGACCGGCTTAAGAGTCTTGAGGCAGATCTCATGGCCAGCGTCTTTGGTCAGGAACAGGCAATAGCCTCGGTCGTGCAGGCAGTCAAGAGATCACGGGCAGGTTTCCGCCATGGACAGAAACCGGTAGCATCATTCCTGTTTGTTGGGCCTACAGGGGTAGGTAAGACCGAACTCGCACGGCAACTCTCGGACACGCTTGGCGTGGCGCTGCATCGGTTCGACATGAGTGAGTACGGTGAGAAGCACACGGTGTCACGGTTGATCGGCTCACCTCCTGGGTACGTAGGCTACGAGGATGGAGCACTCCTTACTGACGCAGTTCGCAAGACGCCGCATGCCGTGTTGCTGCTAGATGAAATTGAGAAGGCACATCCGGACATCTTCAACATTTTGCTGCAGGTTATGGACTATGCCACCATGACCGACAATACCGGGAAGAAGGCCGACTTCCGCAACGTTATTCTCATCATGACCTCAAACGCTGGTGCCCGGGAAATCGGTCGGCCTTTGATTGGTTTTGGTGAGCGGCAAATCACCTCACAGGCGGTTTCCGACGCGGTGGAGCGTGTATTCTCGCCCGAGTTCCGGAACCGGCTTGATAAGGTAGTGGTCTTCAACGAGCTTGGTGACAAAGTCGTCGCCGATATCGTCCGTAAAGAGATCCGCGAGTTTGAGGAGCAGCTGCGTGAACGTGAGGTCAGCCTCGAGGTAACCGAGAACTGCATCATGTGGCTGGCGCAGCGAGGCTACTCGGCTGAGTTTGGAGCTCGTAACATTGCGCGGCTCATTGAAGATAAGATCAAAAGCTACTTTGTCGACGCCGTCCTGTTTGGTGAGTTCCAACACGGTGGTAAGGCCGTAATAGATATTGTTGAGGACGATATTGTCATCCGGCCTGCAGATGAGAGTGCGAGTTCCGTCAGCGAGTGAGTGACGAGTTTCCCTATCTGAACGAACAAGAGCGTATCCGCTTTCCGAGTGCACGAGCGGGCACTCCCGAAGGAATTGTCGCTACCGGTGCTAATCTTTCCCCGGGGGTGCTACTCTCCGCGTATGAGCAAGGAGTGTTCCCCTGGTTTAGCGAGGGCGATCCGCTCTTGTGGTGGTCGCCTGACCCTCGCTTTGTTCTTTTCCCCTCGGAGCTCCATGTGCCTCGGCGAGTCGCACGGCGTCTGCGTGCCGGAGAGTACCGGCTGAGCCTCGATACCGCCTTCACCGATGTGATACACCGTTGCTCCGAGGCGCCCCGCCCTGGACAGGACGGAACCTGGATCACTTCCGAAATGGTCAACGGCTATATCAAGCTGCACGAACTGGGCTACGCACACTCGGTTGAGGCGTGGCGTGGTAATGCACTTGCTGGTGGCCTGTACGGAGTCTCGCTGGGGCGGGTCTTTTTCGGGGAGAGTATGTTCGCCGTCCAGGCGGATGCATCGAAGGTCGCCTTTGTCTCGTTGGTTCGGCATCTGTCGCTGCTCGGATTTACGCTTATAGATTGTCAGGTCTACACCGATCATCTTGACCGTTTTGGGGCTCGTGAGATTCCGCGCGACGAGTTTCTGTCGGCGTTGGGTCGAGCGCTGGCATCCGAGGCGACCCTGAAGGGGAACTGGGGTTCACGCCCCTGGTGCCCGTGAAGAACTAGTACTTAAAGGCGCTGTCCCCAATAAACTCGCGCAGAATGGATGTGTGGGGTACGTACTTGACAGGGATGTTGCTGAAGTTCTCCAAAAAACTCATAAGCCGTGTAGCCTCATGGTATACCTCGTTAGAGGGCTTAACAGCCCGCAGCAGTTGCAGGGCCTCGCTTGCCATGACACCGAGCTCATAGTCGAGTGCGGAGTTAAAGGCAACATCAGCATCCTTTTGAAACGGAAAGATATTGCGGTTTTCACCTGAACGGACTTGAGGCCACATCCGAAGCGTGGTCAATGCGTCGGCTCCACGATACTTTGCGTCACGAACCATTCTTCGGATGAGGCGGTTGTCGGTGGTGGGTATCCGGTTGTGATCATCTAGATTGAGTTGAGTGAGCGCCGAGACATACACACGATAGCAGGTAGTCTGGGGTACATCTGGAATGAGCGCCGGATTAAGTGCATGAATGCCTTCCATCAGTATAACGGCGTTTGGACTAGGCGCTGGCCCCGGACTCCGCATTTTACGGGTGCCGGTCTTGAACTCAAAACTCGGCAGCTGGACCGGGCGGGCTTCTATGAGATCAAGCAAAGTCTTGTTAAGGAGTTCCAGATCTACCGCACCCAGATCTTCAAAGTTGTAGTTGCCGTGCTCGTCTAGGGGTGTGAGTTCACGTGGCACAAAGAAGTCGTCAATTGCAGCAATTATGGGTTCAAGTCCGTATACGCGCAGTTGTATCGCAAGGCGTTTGGTGAAGGTGGTCTTCCCCGACGAGGAAGGACCAGCTATAAGCACGATTCGCGGCTGGGCTGGCGCGCTGGCAATGCCTTCTGCAATGGCATCAATTCGCTTGTTGTGAAGGGCTTCTGCCACGCGAATGAACTCACCAATGCCACCCTCGCGTACTTTGGCATTCAGTCGTCCGGCGGAGTGTACCCCCAGAATCTTACCCCAGTCCTTGTGTTCCTGGTAAACCTTAAATAACAATGGATTATCTTCAAAAGGTGCTGTGACTGCTGGGTGTGTTTCATTCGGAAACCTCAACAGGAAACCTGGCCCGTAACTCATCAGTTCGAACACACCAAGAAACTCGGTTGAAGGAGCAACCGGACCATGCGAAAGATCACAGTACCGGCCGCACTGGTATACCGCGATCTTAGCCGCGTTGTGGTGTTCTAGAAGTTGGCTGGTCTCGGTCATTCCGGCCTTGCGAAAGTGTTCGCGGGCCTGTTCGTAGGCCATGACCTTGTGATGAATGGGAAGTTTCGCGGCTACCAGTTCCCGCATGCGATCGGAGATCTGGCGGATATCGTTCTCACGGACAGAGGCTCCGTCGGAGAACTCATAGTAGTACGCCTCGCCGAGTGAGTGGCTAATGCTCAAGCCGTGCTCAGGAAAAACCTGCTGTACCGCCATGGCCAACAAGTAGCATAAGGAACGGCGGTAGACCCGAGCCCCTTCCGGAGAGGCAAGCTGCACCGGGGCGAGCGTTGCATCAATTTCAAGCGGATAGGTGAGGCTGACCAAATCATTGTTCACCATACAAGCTATGATGGTGTCGCTCAGCACTGAGAACTCGTGAAGTGCCTCGCCGGTACTCACACCGGACCGGAAGCTCCGGCTGTCCTGTGTGCCGTATGCCAAGGAAATTTCCGGGCCGGTACTCATTGTAGCTTCCTCAACTTTTCCCCTCGTGATTCTGGTCTTGTAGTTCAATCCCTTGTTCCGGTCATGTCTGCTTATTGGGGACAGGCTCCAAGCCCAAGATCCTATGTGGTCTCCGGTGCGATTTCAATTTTTTCTTCGCGTGAAAGCGCCCGAACAATCTGGTACTCTTTCTCCTGCGTATTGACAATCTGTGACGAGGAGTAACGTTCGTTGTTTGGTCCCGCTACGACCCGAACCGCAGGATTACGGTAGTTCTCACTGTTGGTTTCAACGACCATTGCTTTTGCACCGTTGTTCAGCAGCACATACGAACCAATGGGGTAGATTGAGAGGTTTGCGAGAAGTGCTTTGAGTACACCGTCGTCGTAGCTGCGGCCTCGCCCCTTGAGCAGGTCCATAATGCTTTCATGACCTAGAAACGCCTTGCGATGGGGCCGATCCGAGATGAGCGCTGCATATGCGCTACTTACCCCAATAATCTTGCCATATACCGAAATGCGTTCCGCACTCAGGCCGCGTGGGTATCCGCTCCCATCTGGGTGCTCACGGCATTCAAGCACTCCGAGGCAGACCGGCATTGGGAAGGAAAACTGTTTAAGGATTTTGAACCCCAACACTGTATGGGCTGTAATGGCTTTTTTCTCTTGTGGGTTGAGTTGCCGATTGCTCATGTACAGTTGTGGTGGCAGCCGCACCAAGCCAATTTCGTGGAGCAGCGAAGCGGTCGCCAGCTCTATGAGTTTGTGAGGCGGAAGCTTCAGCGACATACCAATAGCTACTGCAAGAAAGGTTGTCTTTACCGCATGGTCGACAATGTGATTATGGGTCGATGTACGAAACTCGGTGAGCCGGAGCGCGTATCGACGCTTGTCCTTGATCAGGTCAAGAACCTCTTTCAGCTTCTCGCTGATGAGCCGTTGTGGAAGCTCCTCTTTGCTCACAAAGTCTGAGATAACCTTCTCGGTAAAAGACATCATGCTGATGTAGGTCTTATAGGTTTCTTTGATCTCGTTGCTTTCTTTCAGGTCCAGTTCAATGTTGCCGGTCGCAGCGGTGACTTCGCCATGATCAGTGGCAGGTTGGTCGCGGAGTGTTCCTGCGGTGTAGACATAGGAAAACTTCCAGCGCTCCAGGCGCGTGCGTAAGTCCTGCGTCATTGGAGTTTCGGTTGAGAGTAGTATGTACTTCTCATCTAGAAACAGCTTATCCGAGAAGTATTTCCCAGGTGTAATTGTCTGAAGTAGCAGCTTATTCATTCTTTCCCGCCGTTGACCCCGCACAGGGATTGGTTTACATTGACCACGAGCTCCATATTATAGGAGAATTTCGCATGAAGTTTAAGGTCATTTTTCTTCTGTTCAACGGCATTATTGCGGTTTCGTTTTTATTTGTCTTTCTCATGCCGCTGTTTTTCCTTGGCCCGGACTACGCTCGGGTCTTCTGGCTCGAAAACTGGTACCTTGCCGCTGTTTTCATAGTTATTATCGGCGGACTCAATACATACTTCGCGTTGAATCGACAATTATTCTCGCTTCTGGAGTCTGAGGACTGGCAGGGGCTAAAGGCGTACCTTGAGTACCGAGTGTTCACGAAGAAACGGTTCTCGCAGCAACATATTCGAATTCTCATTAATACGTACATTGTTCTTTCAGAACCTGAGAAAATCCGCGATCTTGAGACGGAGTTACACACGCGCAACTCACGCTTGGTACCACGACTCGCTCTGGAGTTTGGTATTCCACGCTTGTTGCGCAACAACCCAGATGAAATGATTGAGTACTATGATCGATATCGTAATAATCCTAAGGCCGAGCAGCGAGATTGGCTCACTTGGTCCTATAGTTTTGCCGTTATGCAGAAACAGAGAAGTGATGAGGCTCGTGATGTGCTTCTAGGCTTAAGTGAGCACACCCGCGAGCCGTTGGTACGTCTTTTCTCCCTGTATCTTCTGGACGCCTTTCGTGAGGCCGACTCCGAACTTGCTCAGCGTTTGGATGAGCATAAGGCGGAGTTTCGCAGGCGTTACGGCTCCGGTAAGTTACAGCGTGAAATTGAAAAGAATCGAGCCAATCTTCAGGTAGTTGTTCTTGCACGACTGGTCAAGAACGCCGAGGAATGGGTAATGTCTGATAGCAATACAACTGAGGATGCAGGCGCAGTTTCGGGCAACGGTTCCTCCGCGACATAGCCGCTCCACTCAGCATTTTTCTACATCGGCGTGCGCGCCGGAGAGGTTCTCATGATAGATTTCCAGAAGTCACAGAAGCTGTCGGACGTATGCTACGACATCCGAGGCCCGGTGATGGTTGAGGCCCGTCGCTTAGAGGAAGAGGGATTTGCCGTCACCAAACTCAACATTGGTAATCCTGCCGCGTTTGGGTTCGAGGCGCCCGACGAGCTGTTTCACGACGTCATTGTCAATCTGCGCAACGCGCAAGGCTATTGTGACAGCAAAGGCCTGTTCTCTGCACGCAAGGCAGTCATGCAGTACTTCCAGCGCAAGCCCGTCAACGGTGTTGAGATCGACGACATCTACATGGGCAATGGCGTGAGTGAACTCATAGCTATGTCGATGCAGGCCTTGCTGAACGATGGAGATGAGGTGCTTATTCCTGCCCCCGACTATCCGCTGTGGACCGCCTGTGTCCGACTTTCGGGGGGACGCCCGGTACATTATGTGTGCGATGAACAGTCCGAGTGGCAGCCGGATCTTGAGGACATAAGGGCCAAGATCACGGCTCGAACCAAGGCGTTAGTTGTT
>PXEI01000260.1 GCA_003564775.1 Spirochaetaceae bacterium | reverse complement strand
TGCATAGATCGGTACCCCGCATGAAATGGTTTGACTACTTCACCCTGCTGCCCTTTATCATCCCGGGTGTTGTCATTGGTGTTGGTATAACCCGCAGCTACGGCACACTGCAGATTGGTGGGTTTGACTTCACAGCAACTGCGTGGGTGCTGATCATGGCTCTTGCCATACGTCGCCTGCCGCATGCTGTACGAGTTTTGACTGCGGGCTTTGCACGCATCGACAAGAGTCTGGAGGAGGCGTCCTGGAGTCTGGGCGCCTCGCCCTCCCGTACCTTCAGAGACATTGTTCTACCCCAGCTGCGACCAACGATCTTTGCCGCAAGCGTTATCCTGGCGGTTAAGCTCGTGACCGAGCTCGGAGCCACCCTCATTCTGTATCCACCGGGCTGGGATACCATGGCGGTGTACATTTACTACTATGTCTCGGAAGGCCAGATTGCACGCGGCTCCGCTATGGGTGTTGTGCTCATAATAATGGTAGCGGCCGGGACGGCATACTCAAACAGATTTTCCAAGAATAAGAGGTTGACATAATGGGCATGATTGAACTTGAAGGTGTAACCAAGACCTTCGGCGGTACGGTCACCGCTGTAGATAATCTGAATCTGGAAATAAACGAAGGTGAGCTTGTCTCGTTGCTTGGCCCCTCCGGCTGCGGCAAGACCACAACCTTGCGCATGCTGGCTGGTTTTGAGAAGGTGACCGCTGGTACTATTCGCATTAACGGACAGGTGATGAACGACCTGCCTCCGCAGAAGCGCAACATTGGGATTGTGTTCCAGGACTACGCTGTGTTTCCCACCATGAGCGTCAATGAGAACGTAGCCTATGGGCTCAAGCTCCGGAACGTTACCGGTGACTCACAAAAACAACGGGTCGCCGAGGCGCTGGAGTTGGTCGGCCTGACCGGTTTTGGGAAACGCATGCCGGGGCAACTCAGTGGTGGGCAGCTGCAGCGGGTCGCGCTTGCGCGTGCCCTTGTTATTCGGCCTCAGGTACTGCTGCTCGACGAGCCGCTCAGTAACCTTGATGCCGCTCTGCGCGTGAGCATTCGCAAGCAGATCCGTAAAATCCAACAAGAGCTCAAGATCACCACCGTCTTCGTCACTCACGACCAGGAAGAGGCAATGTCGATCTCGGACCGTGTTGCGGTCATGAAGACCGCAAAGCTTGTACAGCACGGGCCGCCCGTTTCGATCTACGACGACCCTGCTACCGCGTTTGTTGCTGGCTTCATTGGCAAAACCACGCTGCTGCGGGGCAAGCTTGAGTCCGGCAACGGAGATCTTGTGCAGCTCACGGCCGGTGGCTTGTCCTTAAGCGCCCGTAAGCGCGGTGAGCTTAGCACCGGAGCCGAGGTCTGGATCTCTATCCGGCCGCAGGATTTGCAGTACGGGGTGTCCTTCAAGGACAACCCGGTTACCGGCAAGGTGGACTACCTGGAACTGCTTGGTTCACTTGCTCGCGGTGAGATCATTGACAACAACGGCTTGGCCTTAATGTTTGAGGTTGCTAACCCAGCCCGAAGCCCGGTTCCAGACCTGAAATCCCAGGCCTCGTTCAACATTTCCCCAGACGCCGTAGTCTACGGCCTGCTCGACGACGCCGACAGTGAGATCTTTAAGGACGACAGTGTTGTGGTAGCTCGGGACTGACGACTTTGTGAAGCTCTACCTGCACGCACCGGTCTTGAAATAATTGAGGCCCCCGAGTTCTACGGGGGCCTCATGCAATGGCTCTGTAATTAACTGCCGGGAATCATTCCGGCGTTTCTTCGTCGAACCAGCCACCCAGGTCAAACTCAAGTTCTTCAAAACCCGCGAACAGGCTGTCAAAATCAAACAGGGCGTTGAATGTAGCGAAATCAATCTCTTCCACGGTTTCGGTATTCAGTTGGTTCCACGCCTCAGACCGGTCAAGGGTCAAGGGTACTCGCAAGGATCTGACAACTCCTTCCTCCATAGTCAGCCTACCAAACCCAAACATCTCATAGCTATTCGGAAGGCCATTCTCCTCGGTCTCAAACTCAGACTCAATATAACCAGCAATTACAAGGTAGGTTGCTCCGGGCTGGAGGTTACGGAAAGTGAAGGAGGTACTGCTGGTGGAGTCAAAGATGGACCCGCCACGTATACGAGCCGCAAAACCACCGGCTCCACCGGGGAGCCTCTCCTGAAGTGTGATACCGCGCGCATAGATGTCCTCAATAAAGGAGAACAAGGCAATTATGGGTTGAAAAAGGAACTCGAAGAGCGCAATAAAGAACTTAAAGAAGAACTCAAGGGCTTCCTCTTCGCTCAGGTCAGCAAAAGGGTCGTCATAGTCTTCGCCCTCTTCAAGCTCTCTTTCTTCATCGAAGTCGGACGGATCAAGGAGTATGCCAAGCTCTCGGTAGAAGAAATTAATGATGAACTCTATGTAGGCCTCTTCATCAAACTCCGGCTCCTCAAAGGTGAACATGTCGCGACCGTAGCGCCGCTCAAACTCGGCCTCGAGAAGGCTTTGGAGATCGAAATCCAGGGCACCTTGCGAGGCGAGGTACTCTTCCTCCACATAATAGATGAAAACTCCCGACTCACGGTCAAAGCGTTGTTCGAAGAATAGGCTCTCGTCAGGCGGATCTTCCTCGGCCGCCTGCAATGATCCCACGTTGAGTGCAGATGCCTGACTCTGAACGGAGCTGAGGCCCGAGATCGTGGTCATTTGCTCAAGGATACCGGGACTATGTGTGCCGTCATCTGAAGTACTGGAAGGCATGACCACGGCGTCATGGGAGATCTGAATAGTAACTTCAGATCCCGACTGGTTGGGCGCCCATTGACAACTCGCTAAGAAAAAAAGCACAGCAACAGCAGCCGCAATCACTCGTGTTGCACCGTTGCGAACGGAATTATTTCGGTTCATGGAAGTGATACTCATAGCTCTATCCTTACTCCCCAATGAATACGGGTTCTTTTGTGTCGAACTCAAGAATGACCCGCATACCAGTGGCAGAGGAGCGTCGTGTCCGGATTCCATCCTCGGTTCCGCCGGTGTATACCTGCACCGAGCTTTCGGCTTCAAGCGACTCGTCCGGTGTGCTTGGAGCCTCGTTCTCGTCCGCGGTGCTGGAACTCTGACCGCCGCCGACCGAGACCTGGTGCCCAAAGCGGTTTGCTACGCTCACATTACCCTCGGCGACGCGCAGGTTCACTCCATCAAACTCAAAGCTTGTACCACGAACCGCAGCCGTAGCGACCGCACCGCGAATGCTGAACTCACTTTGGCGCCCCTCGTCTGTACGCCGCACCTCTCCTCGGACGCGTCCAACCGGGAGATGAAGATTGGTGTCTACCACACCTTCCCGCTCGGCAAGTTCCTCAATAGTGAGCCGAGACAAGGCGTTAACCTCCAAGGTGTTCTGCCCAATGTCGAGTACCGCACTGGCGTTAAACCCGGTAGAGATGGAGGACCCCATACTCAGCATCATTCCTTCTTGTGCAGCTTGCCAGTCGCCGCCGTTCGGCCGGACCTCTACCCGCCCTGTGAAGGAGCTTAGCCGCACCTCCACGGCTGAACTCGTCACAGCCGGAATAAGGAGGAGCAGTGCCGTGAGGAGACCGACTGCTAAACTTCGTGCACCTATCTGTTTGGTCATATCTGATCTTCCCTACAACCGAGTAGAGAGTTCCACTCGGACTAGGAATTCCTCCTTTCGTTCATTCTCAAACACACCGTTGCTGCCGGTCCCAGGGAAGAATACTCCTCCCGTCATCGCAAGACCCAGATCCGAGCGAACCCGCGCATTCAGCCGCACGGCGGCCTCTGTGCCGACATAGTTTCCATCCGGATCTGCCTGCACCAGCACGGGCTGTCCGTCGAGGGCGCTCCCAAAGGGCTCAGAGGCTGGCGGAGAGTCGGACGCGGTGAAGAAGGTGCGTCCGGCAAGTGAAAGCTGAACACGGCGAGCCGCCAAAGACTGTGCCTCGGCAAAGGGTCTCATGGAGTAAATGAGCTCTCCAAAGATAATGTTCTCCAGTGGAATGGAGACCACTGTACCGGGGGTTGATCGGCTAATTGGTCTAAAGGCGTCAAAGCTCTCTGGGTCGTCATCGTTACTCATGTACACACCCCGAACTGAGATGCGTGACCTGCGGAGCTCGGGAAGAAAAAGGCGTAACCGGGCCGAGCCCATGAACCCAATGTAGGTGTCGTCGTCGTCGCCGTCGTCGTAGATTCCTGCGGTCACACCACCATATATATCACTGTAGAGCTGTCCAAACAGCCTTCCGTCGAGGCCCAGTACAGCATATGCGGAGTGAACGCTATCCTCACCAGTGTCGGTATCCCGCACATCTGCCTGACCAATGAGCGACAGGCTCAGCGCTTGTCGTCCTATGAGTTCCGGGAACCGGAAACTCGCCATGCCGACCACCCGTCGGGGCCCGAATGTTTCATCCTCGTCGGTTTCGTCAAAACGATCAATTCCGGACATGCGGATGTTGGAAACAGGGTTAAGCAGGAGGCCGGTGTACATGGCACCCAGAGTGACGCGTGTCCTTGGGGTGGCAATTCGGGTTTGTAACCCGTCTCCAGTGTGTCGCAGAACTAGCCCACTTGGGTCCTGGAACGGAAAACGCCCGGCACTCAACTCTACAGTGGAAGCCGGGCTGAACATTTCGGGCAAACGCACCGTTGCGCGCATGAGATCCAGATTGACAAAGATGTCTGCACGGCTCCAGTTGTAACTGCCTTCAACTGCAAGATCAAGCTCGTTCTCGGTAGAGAAGGGGATTACCCGGCGGCCAAAAATGCCGAGTATTGCTGCTCTCCCGCGTACATCCTGTTCCAGATGATCTGCGAATCTGGTACTGTCCTGGGCATCTAAACTGACTCCCCAGTCTCCCGCTGCAAAGCGCTCGCTTGTTCCTGTCTCAGTGGGAATAGGTGCACCTATGGCTTGGTCTTGTTCTTCGTCCTCGTCCTGTGCCTGAGCACGTCCGGGCATTGCGGGAACCAAGAGCAGGAACAAGATCAGCACCGTCAGATACTTCATAGTCGTCCTTCCTCACGCAGCTCGAGTGTCCGGTTCAGAATCCGCATTCCGCGGGCCCCGTCTATGCTCATTCCGGGGAATGCACGCCCTTGAATAACCCCCAGAAACGCAAGCTCCCGCGCGGCGAAGCGCGACTCACCGCTGACTGTGTAGGCAAACCCGCCTTCAACCTCAAGCACCCGCATGAGGAGTAAGGAGTACTGCCCCAGGGTTAACCAGTCGTCGATCTCGGCGTTCGGCAGACCCATACCCATCTCGATGAAGGTCTCAACCGCTTCTTGTCGTGTTGCATCTTCGCCAATATTGCCGGTCGCACCCAGTATGAGGTACGCCGCGCTTCCGTAGCTCAGCTGAGCCTCACCCAGGATTTGATCAATTAACTGTGCTGATTGGGCCGGTAGGTCGACCGGAAGGAGTATAAGCATCGCCGACACTAAGAACTGGGCGATTTTTACAGGCAATTTCATGAACCTTTCTCCCATTTCATGGTGTAGCCGTAGCCACGGTTGTACGTAACGCTGTTGCTGCGGCGCAAAAAGGGTGCTGGCGCCTATCAGGCCAATGTGCCTTGTGGGCGCCAGCTCCCCTCCTGGTAGATGTGTGGTTCCTAGAAGGCAATCTTACCGGTAATGCTGAGGGCCAAAATGCCTTCATCAATAGCGGTTGTTACGTCGTCCATAAGATAGTCTACCGACAGTCGCAACGAGGTGGTAAGCACGTCGTTAAACTCACGCCGAATTGGGGTGCTGAATACACCCAGGCCACCTGCCACGTTGCCACCGGAACTACCGGTTGAGAGTTGGAATCCAAACATCTCCTGCAGGAAATAGGTCATTCGTACCAGGCTGAAGTCCGGCATATCGGGATTCACGCCACCCTCGCCGCTAATGAACACGAAGCCAACTTCCATGTCCTCGGTCATGCCAAAGTGAATACCCATTAACTGGCCGACACCAACTTCTTCATTGTCATTGTCAAAGTTGTAGCCAATTACCTGTCCAAGTTCTATGCCAAAAATATCTGTCTCCGCATTCTGTGCGCTTGCGGTTGCGCCGACGGCGAAAAGAAAGGCCGCGGCGAGCAGAAGTACTTTTACTCGTTTCATTGCTCCTCTCCTATAGTCCAATAGAACCGACGATAGATACGCCGATTGTGCCGTTGCCAAAGCCGTCTTCCTCGTTCATGAGGTACTGAAGGCCAGCTTGCAAGGTCG
>PXEI01000117.1 GCA_003564775.1 Spirochaetaceae bacterium | reverse complement strand
GTCGTCCATAGAGTCCGCAAAGGAGCGCAGGAAGTCGTCGGCCGACTGTTCATCTCCGCCAGACTCCTCGCCGCCGCCAAGCAGGTCAGACAGATCGTCGGTAAGTCCGGAATCGGGCGCTTGTGCGGGTTCATAGGTCTCACCCCACTCCGCCAACACTGCGGGCTCATCTCCCAACTCCATGAGGTGTCTATCAAACTGCTGGATGTCTTCGAGACTCGGCATTCTTGATCCTACTTCACATTGTCGGTTATTTACCGCAAAATATGACCGTGGCTGTTAAGACGCGGCATAGGTATTCCGATTTGTACAGTATCATGGATTATGTACTGCGGGAACATCGCCGAGCTTTGGCGCAGAAACTTCGTCTACGCCTGGCGCGTATCATTCCAACCGGCATAACTACAACCATGCTCCTCGTTGCTATGGTGCTTTTAGTGTCGGCACCTTTTCAGCTTGGCGCAACACCTCGAATGCCTGCCGATATCGACCTCATTTTGCATGTGCGTCTCGCCGGGATGGAGAATGCCGAGGCACCCCGCATCATTGACGACTACATTCTTTTCAGTTACCTGCCTCAACAACCACAGAACGGCCGCGCCCCACAGAGCCCGGTGCGTGCAGATATCTACGGAACCTCCGCAGATCAACCAGCCCAGACGGTTCGGAACCCACGCTACGTTGGAGTGGTATTTGAACATGAGAACTATCGAACCACCCATGTCATGTTTCGTAACGAACAAGGGGTTCATTTTGTGTTGTACCGGATCCCGGAAGGCGTAACCCAACTCCGCTATCGATTTGTGAGCGACGGACACTGGAGCGCCGATCCGCAGAATCCACACACCTATAGCGACGCCCACGGTGTTCGCCTCTCGGTATTTGATCTCCCAGAACGCCCGACCGAGCTTCGCAGCCCGCTGGTTCATGCCGACGGGAGCGTTGAGTTTACCCTGGAGACGGCCCCCAACCGGCGGGTGACCCTGGTAGGCGACTTTAACAACTGGGATCCCTACATGCATGTCATGCGCGAACTGGAGCCCGGCCTGTATCACATACGGCTGAGAGTCACCTCGGGCAGGCATGGATATCAGTTTGTTGGTGCCGGACGCCGCATAAACGACCCACTGAACGACCGGCGGTTGCACAGTCATGACGGGCACGATGTCTCGGAGCTCATCGTTCCCTGATCGCCGGGCCGATACAACCAACCCGAAGCCGCACCTTTCTTGACAGACAAGGACTGAAGACATACCCTGTATGCCCGCGCAAACGAGGGAAAAGGAGAGTTGCCGTGGCATCTGTAATGGAACTTTATTATGATCGCGCCGTAGAAATGGTGAAAAACTCCCGCCACCCGGACACGATAACTCCGGAAAACGTATATCAAGAAGGCAATTTGCTTAACCGTCGCGTTGTGGAAGGTGTAGTTTCCGATATTATCCGCCCGGAGAGTCATTTTGCCAACGTAGAGGCAATGGAAAAGCTCGCCGACCTGGCAGCACAGGGCAAGTCTTGCCTTATTCTGAGCGAACACTATAGCAACTTCGATATACCCACAATTTTCTATCTTCTGCAAAAGGCTGGCAAAAAGGCAGCCGAGGTAGCGGACCGTATTGTGGCTATTGCCAGTCTCAAGCTCAATATCACCAGCGACTTTGTTCTGGCCTTTGCCGAGTCGTTCACACGTGTTGTTGTGTACCCCTCGCGCTCGCTGGAGGCCTTAGTCGGTACAGAGAAGTACGAGGCGGAAAAAACTTATAGCAGAGAAATTAACCGTGCCGCACTCAAACAGATGATTCGCCTCAAGTACGACGGCCGAATTATCCTTGTCTTTCCAGCCGGAACGCGCTACAGACCGGGCAAAGCAGACACTAAGCGCATCCTTAAAGAAGTAGATTCGTACCTGAAGAGTTTTGACTACATGGTGTTTGTAGGCACCGCCGGAAATATACTGGTGCCAAACCCAACAGAAAAGATGGAGCTGGACGAGATTCACCACGATGTCCTGGTGCATTATGCAAGTGATGTCATTGAGTGCTCTGAGTTCCGTCGTAAGGCGCGTGAAGCGGCCCCGGCCGACTCGGATCTTAAGCAGGCGGCCGCAGACGCGGTCTCGGTAGCGCTTGATGAACTGCATGCCCAGGCCGAAGCCGAGCGCGCAAAGCACCTGTAGCTCAACAACAGGGTGCATGGCGCTGCTGCTTCCCAGCGGGCACTGCCTCCCGGCCACTGCTGCCTCCCTGCGGCCTTAGAACCCTTCCCCCGGGAGGTTTTCCTCCCACCAGCGCCGGAGGTTCAGAGCGTAGGCTGCCGCGGCGGACATAAAACCTTCATTTTCAAGATATCCTGCAAAGTTCCGTGCTTCCGCCTGCAACTCCGCAACCACGGTCACCACACCGCGCGCATGCGCCTGCTGCAGGTAGCGCGGAAGAATGGTGCGTGCAATTCCAAGCCCACGATACTCCGGCAGCACGTAGATCTGTGCCAGGGTAGACATGTGCGAACCGTCGCCAAGCTTCTCTTCTACTGCCCACAAAAAGCCCGCCAGTTCCTCGGATGGAGTCTCCACCACCAGAACAACCGACTCCGGCTCGTCGATATCGGGAAGACCGGTACGATATCGTTCGTAAAGCCGTTCCACAACCGCCTCCGGCAGGTCCCGGTGCCCTTCAAAAAAGGAGCCCTGGTCGTACTCCCGAAGATCCTCGGTAAGCTCGGTTTCCTCGGAGCAGTTCACCTGTCGTAGACTAAAGTCAAAAAGCACCAGGTCGTCAGTTTCCGGATAGTCCGGAGAAATAGGATCCAGCCCCCACACCTCCCGCAGCTGGTTGTACCAGTCGTACACAACGGCCTGCATTCGACGCTCTTTGTGCGTAAACCACTGCCGCTCAATTTCCCGGTTCTCGCGAACAGTGTCTTTAAACCGCCGAAAGACCTTGTGCCCGGAAGCTAGAATTTCGCGCAGGTTTTCCCTGTACACCGGGTTACGCAAACCAGTCAGAAAGGACTCCATGACGTTGAACCCGTCTACCGGCCGCCAGTCCGGAATAGCAATGCACGACTCCGGATCGTCGGGATCCGGGCATTGATCACACCGAACTACCTGCACCGAGCGCACATCCAGGCAGTACTCATGATCCTGATTCTCCATGCCGTAGAGTATTTGGTCCACAAGCTCTTTGGTAAGCTCAAAGGGTATCATCCAGCGCTCCCATGTCGATATCGCAAGTACCGTTCCCGCACAAACTCAAGGGCCTTCTCTATGGTCAGAACCTCTTCGGTTCCGTCGGCACGGCTTCGCACCTCAACCGTAGCTTCGCGCACGGTGGTTGGAGAGACTATCACCCGATAGGGAATACCCATGAGGTCGGCATCCTTAAACTTGCGACTCACCGCCTCATCGCGGTCGTCATACAGCACATCGGCACCAAGTTGCCTATAGAGGTCTTCACAGGCTCGCGCCACATTTGGCGACTTACCAACCCCCATAAGGTACACCCCAAATGGCGCAAGAGCCTCGGGCCAGATAATGCCGTCCTCATCAGCGCCAGACTCGGCAACCGCGCTCATAAGCCGGCCAACCCCAATACCGTAACTTCCCATATGCGGGTAGAATCGCTCTCCGCGCTCATTTTGAACACTCAGCCCCATGGCGCGCGAGTATGCCTCGCCGAGCCGGAATATGTTCCCAAGCTCGGTAGCCGGACGGTTCTTCAGCGGAGTCCCACAGTGAATACAGCTGTGGGTCTCGTTTATTCGAGCGATGTCCGCTACCCGCTCGGAGGCGAAGTCGCGGCCAAAGTTCACGTTAAGGTAGTGGTAGTCTTGTTCATTGCTCCCGTAAACCATGTTTGGATTGTTGGCGCATGCCTGGTCCACTATCGAGGGAATTCGGCTGCCGATCTCACCCAGCGGAGACAGATACCCGGGTATGAGTCCCAGTTCAGCCAGCTCCTCGCGGCCTGCCTTGCGCAGCCCCGGTCTTCCAAGCAAGCGTGCTAACTTCTCTACACTCACCTCGTGGTCGCCCCGCACCACCGCCATTACAGCCCCGCGTTCGTCGGAGAACACCATAGGTTTGGCAAGCTTGCGCAGCGGGAGCTTAAGATGAGCCGCAATCTGTGCTGAAGTGCGTCGGCCGGGCGTATGTGCCAACTCAATATCACGTGGGGCCTCACGGTCGTTCTCCGCCTGGCCCAGAGCCACCTCAAAGTTCGCGGTATAGCCACAGCCGTCACAGATAATTACCTTGTCGTCTCCCGACTTGGACAGGAACAGAAACTCGTAGGCTCGGTCACCACCCATGAGACCAACCCCGGAGTCGGCCGCAATTGCCTGAATACCACAACGGCTGAACAGTCGCTCGTAGGCTTGAAACACCTTGGGGAAAAAGTTGTTGAGCTCGGCAAAAGACCTGTGAAAGGAGTAGCCGTCCTTCATAAGAAACTCACGGGCGCGCACCAAACCACCCGAGGGACGCTCCTCGTCCCGGAACTTCAGTTGAAACTGGTACAGGAACAGCGGCAGCGACCGGTACGAGCGCATCCGGCGCCGTACTAGCTCCACCATGGCTTCTTCATGGGTCGGCGCCAACACCAGGTCGTGCCCGTGCCGATCCTTAAAGCGAACCATGTCTTCCTTGAGTATGGCATCTCGGCCACTTGCCTGCCAAAGCTCGGCCGGATTAACCAGCGGAACCAGCACTTCTTGCCCACCAAGACGATTCATCTCTTCACGCAGGATTCGGCAAAGCCGGTCGGTCACACGTACACCCAACGGCAACAACGAGAAAAGGCCGCTGCCAAGCGGTTCTACATAACCAGCGCGAGCGAGCAGCCGATAGCCGGAGTCCGAGTGGGAGCCTTTTATGGCCTTGTGTGTTTCGACGAACAGGCTGGAGAATCGCATTCGCCATTGTAGAGGCGCCTTGGGAGCCCCGTCAAGAAATGCTCAAAACTAAATGATAAGGAGGCTCGGCATTGTTACATTCGTTATTTTTTTACTGACATTTGTAGTACCTGGCTTGACAGAGGTCGCTCAACGTCATAAGTTTGAAGCATTATTTCACGATTCACAGAGGAACAAGAGGAGACATAACATGAGCATGATTGAGTATGTAGAAGCTCGCGAAATACTCGACTCACGGGGCAACCCGACTATCGAGGTAGACGTAATTCTGGAAGACGGTTCACTTGGACGTGCTGCGGTACCTTCAGGTGCATCTACCGGTGAGCATGAAGCGGTTGAGCTTCGTGACAACGACAAAGGCCGCTATCTTGGGAAAGGTGTTCAAAAGGCTGTAGAGAACGTGAACAACGTTATTGCAGCCGAGATCGAGGGCCTGGATGCTCTGGATCAGGTCGATATCGACCGCACCATGATTGAACTGGACGGAACTGAGAACAAGGGCAAGCTTGGAGCCAACGCAATTCTGGGTGTATCTATGGCCGTTGCTCGCGCTGGAGCTGAGCACCTTGGCCTGCCGTTGTACAAGCACCTTGGCGCGTACCGCGCATGCGTGCTTCCGGTACCTATGGCCAACGTCATTAACGGTGGATCACATGCCGACAACTCGGTGGACTTTCAGGAGTTCATGATCATGCCGGTTGGCGCCGACAGCTTCCGCGAAGCCGTTCGCATGATGGCAGAGACCTTTCACAACCTGAAGACCGTCCTCAAAGGACGCGGATACAGCACCGCAGTTGGTGATGAAGGCGGGTTTGCCCCCAACCTCAAGTCAAATGAGGAAGCAGTAGAGGTCATTGTTGAGGCCGTTGAGAAGGCTGGTTACAAGATTGGCGACGACTTCATGATTGCACTGGACCCGGCAGCCAGTGAGTTCTACGACGCAGACAAGGGCAAGTACATCTTTAAGAAGTCAGACGGACGCGAACTGTCCAGCGAAGAAATGGCGCAGTACTGGGCCGACTGGTGTAACAAGTATCCAATTATCAGCCTGGAAGACGGCATGGCAGAGAATGACTGGGACGGCTGGAAGTCACTCACCGACAAGGTTGGCGACCGTGTGCAGCTCGTTGGTGACGATCTTTTTGTAACGAACACCACCCGTCTTGCGACCGGTATTGAGCGCGGAATTGCCAACAGTATTCTCATTAAGGTGAACCAGATTGGTACCCTGACAGAGACCTTTGAGGCGGTAGAAATGGCCAAGCGTGCCGGTTACACCTCTGTGGTAAGCCACCGCTCCGGTGAAACCGAGGACGCATTCATTGCCGACCTGGTAGTGGCCCTGGGTTGTGGACAGATCAAGACTGGTTCAATGTCCCGT
>PXEI01000403.1 GCA_003564775.1 Spirochaetaceae bacterium | reverse complement strand
TGGAGAACCCGTAGGCTGCCATCCGGAATGGGTCAAGCTCAACCGCGAGCTCACGCTCAGGGTTACCAGCCATCTCTACCTCAAGCACCCCGTTCAGACGTTCTAGCTCCTCGCGCAGGTACTCGGCGGCTTGATCTATGACCTGCACTCCGTCTGGGTGTGACAGCACAACTCGGAAAATTGGCCAGTCCGATACACTGAACTCCCGCACGTTCGGTTCATTGGCATCTGCAGGTAGATGAACCTTGGCCTGGTCTACCCGGTCTTTGGTCCGTCGCAAGGCTTCGTCAACTGAAACGTCGGAGGAGAACTCGGCAAAAATGAAGGAAACGTTTGCTCTACTCTCACTCGTAAGTTCAGATAAGCCGTTCATTCCCTCCAGCTCATTCTCAATACGTTGCGTAACCAAGCTCTCAATATCGGAAGCGGAGACGCCAGGATAGGTTGTAGTAACAAAGATGTACGGTTGCCGGATCTCGGGAGCCGACTCGCGGGGCAGCGTGAAGTACGCCATAGTCCCCACAATTGCAATGAGAAGCGCAAGGCTGAAGACAGCCATATTCTTTTCAATGAAGTACTTGATCATGATTAGTTTCGGACCGTTACACGCGTTCCATCCGACACACGGTTGAAGCCCTCTACCACCAGAGAGTCACCAACACGGAGTCCCTCCAGGATGACGGTCTCGGTTCGGTCCGAGGCACCGGTGCGAACTTCACGCTCATAGGCCGTACTGTCCTCGACGACCATGACCAGACTTCGATTACCTCGAGCATAGATTGCGCGAGAGGGAACCACGACGGCGTCGGGAAAACGCCGGAGCACCAGGCGTACTCGTGCGGTTTGTCCGGACAGAATGAGTTGGTCGGGATTCTCAACCCGGATATCTACATCATAGCTCAGGGTTCGATCACTTCGTGCACGGGCAAACGCCGTGGGCGTACCTTCAAAGCTTCTATCGGGAAACGCGGTGAAGTACACCTCGGCTTCGTCCAACTCATGAATACCCGCGACATCCGCCTCGGGTATACCCACCGTGATCTTGAGTTGTGAAAGGTCAGCTATCCGGAAACTTGGATCTCCCGGCTCCAACTCGTCGTAGAGCTCTGCATAACGTCGCACCACAATACCTTCGAATGGGGCAACTGCCCGCGCTCCCTCCAGCATTCGCTCAGCCTCTATCTGCTCACTCTGTGCACGCAGCCACGTCAAGTGTCGTTCGTCTACCCGAACTTGAAATGAGTTGCCGCGTTGCAGAAACTCTTTCTCACGCTCATATGCCTCGCGGGCGAGCCGCTCATTGAGAGTAGCGGTGTTGAATCGGCTTGTTACCCTTCGCAGGTCGATCTCGGCCAGGTACTGCCCGGCTCGAACGGTCTCACCCTTCTCCGCCAAGAGTGCCTGCACCTGTCCTCCGGCACCAGCCGTTAACTCAGCCTCTCTAATTCCGCGGGCAGTGCCGAAGTACTCACCATACTCAATGAAGTCGTGGCTCTCAACCGGTTGCACTCGCACAGGAACGGCTCGCGGCGGCTCCTCATGAGTGGAGGAGTTGCCGTTGGCGTTCATGTGCAAAGATCGCGCGACAACCGTGCCAATGAGGAGCACCCCAACAAGGGACGCAATGAGAATTCGAGGGGCTGCTCGGCGCAGCCCCCGTGAAGTTTGATTATCTGAATTCCTGGTATCTTTCATGCTCATATATCCGGTGATAAGAGCGGTAGGTCGGGTGGGTACGACGCCTTGGGTGCCGCATTCTTATCGGTAAAACAATACCCCTTTTTCACAAAGTATGTCTACTCAGGTTGCGTAAAAAGTTGTAGCGTGCGCTAAAGGCGCACACCCGCACCCAGGGCAATGTTTATTCCGCCGCCAGCTACCTCGTCGTCTACAGTATAGGACTCACCCCCAACGGTCACTGTAGTGGAGCCAAGACCGGCCTCCAACACCAGTCTCAGGTCACCAAACAGGAAGAACCTGGCCGCCTCGGTAAGAAACACGCGGGTCCCAATATGCGGCATAATCACCACCGACTGAAGCGTCGTCGATACGCTCTCATTGTCAGGCTTGTACTCAAGATCAAAGAAGTAGAACCGTGGCCCTACCGCAAGCCCGACGTAGGGATCTAGGCCTATTGAACCTCCAATTGCATCCGCCACAACATTCAGATGCACCAAAGCGCGCCCGTACACCCCAAAATAGTAGGACCGCAAACTCCAGTCGTCGTCCACCACCTCAAGCAGGTGACACAACACACAGTAACCAAAGTCGGCAAGCCCGCCTACACTAATGGTTACCACGTCCAGCGGAAGCACCCCTACCGCAACCTGTGGCTCAAGATACGGATACACCAATCCGCCAACTCCGCCGGACAACCCTACATCAATGTTACCAGCACCCATAGTTGCCCTCGAGCGTGGTTCCTCAGTCTCGGTAACCTGCGCGTTGAGTCCGTTCAAACTACCGCCCAACGCCATTACAACTACAGCTGTCCAGACCGTTATGTTCCTGAAGACGTGATTCTTCATTTCATCCCCCCTGCATAAATATTACAATAATGGTCAAGATAATACACACAACCGGGTAAGTCGAGTCTCAATTACCGTCGTAACAGGTAAGCCACCTGTCCAGCTTTGGTAAGCGGAATGACAGTATCACGATAGAACTCAACCAACAGTTCCGGGCCAATGGTGCGCCGTATACCGCGGTTCACATGCGCTTGCAGGCGCTCGACCTTGGCGGCCAGACGTGCAACTACGGCGTCTTCCACCTCCGGTCGGGTTAACAGGCGTAACAGTTGCTGGGCATCTTGTGAGCGAATGAACTCACGATAGACCTCGGGCGAGTTCCGATACTTAGACTCCGAAACGTACAGGGCACCGTAATGAACCCGCCGTGCAATTGCCTGGAGCGCGGCGACATCGTGCTCGACACTCGACCCATGTTGCCCGTCGTCACCCGACTGGCAGAGCGCAGCGAGGCAGTTGAGGTAGGCAGTACAGATTTTTGATGTTTGATTTATGCAGTCGTATTGCATGCGTGCGATGCCGGTGTCAGGCACCACAACCTGACGACGAGGCGCAGGTAAGCCGGTGGTGTAGGGCCGCTCTTCAGGAACCATGTAGCGACCAAACTCGGCATCAAGGCGCTCTTGCGCCCCAAGGCGAACCTGGAAGAGCGAATCTTCTTCCGCCCCAGCAAACCCGCTGTGCTTTGGAAGGTAGGCAGGTTCATTGTGCGCGAACTGGGCCCTGTCGATAAAACGGTGGATAATGGTTTCTTCAAGAGCCTCAAGCCGTGCGGCAATGAGTTCAAGATCAAAGTTGTTCACTCCGAGCTCCGGTGTTTAGTTTAGTTACAGAGTACCATGCCTATTCTAAGTCTGTCCCGACGGCATACTCAAGCTCAATCAGAGCAATCCTGCCCCGGTAGCGTTCTTCTATTGCAGCAAGTTGAGCACGCTCAAGTTAAAGCAGTGCGTTACGCAGCTCCAAAGCGTCAATCTGCCCCTGTTTATAACTGCTTTCCGCCAGCCGGTACGCCTCCTCGGCTAGTTCGATGTTCAGATCAAGAAGCTCCAGCGAGTTTGCAGCACGCCGTAATCTGCGTAGCGCTGCCTCGACCTCGTTTTCCGCTCGCAACAAAACCTGCCGGTACTGGAGTTCTGCCTCCCGAACACGGCGGTCGGCATCCTCAACGGCAACGCGCCGTTGGGAATCCGGGAGCAGTGTACCAAGTGGTACACTCAGCCCAACGCCAAGACTGCCTCCCTTGGCCCACGGGCTCTCATCTGCCCCAAACCACGCCTCGGTGAAGGGTGTCGAGTTGCGTCGGTTCACCGAAGCGCTCAAGCTCAGCGTTGGAAGAAACTCGTCAGCCGCAAGGCTACGGCTTAGTCGACGCTCCTCAATCTGCAGGCGCGCTCGGACGAGGTCTGGCCGTCGCTCAAGATAGCCGGACAAGAACTCCACCTCGTTCGTAAGGCGCCGGGGAGCGGTAATGGTACCTTGGGGTACTACTGGGTCGTCCGGAGTCAGTCCTATGAGAAGTGTGAACTCACGCCTGGCAAGGTAGTAACTGTCCTCAAGTTGGGCAAGCTCCGGCCGTTGGTTTTCATAGGCAACTCGTTGTGAAAGCAGGTCGTAACGCGATATTCGCCCGGACTCGAACTCAAGCTCGGCCAGCTCAAATCGCTCGCGAGCCGCTGCCACCGCCTCGCGACGAATACGAATACGTTCCTCCTCCAACAGCAACCCAAAAAAGGCGTTCGATACATCACGCACCAAAGCAGCGTGAGCCGTTTGGTAGTTGAGCTCGCCAGCCCGGTACTGCAGAGCCGTAAGCTGGCCGCGCCGTACCGACTCTACCGAAAGAGAGAGGTTTGAACTCAGTGAAAACTGCGCTGCCCAAGGATCGTCACTGTCTGAGTAGATATCTCTGGAGAGCTGTGATGATGCCGAAATGCTTGGGTACAACCGGTTGTGAGCGCTTTGATCCGCGCGTAAGCGCCGCTCAAGCTCTACACGGTCAAGCTCTATCCCTATGTTGTTTCGCAAAGCCGTCTCAAGCGCCTGTTCAAGGGTCAGCGCGTCGAGCCCGCCAGCAACAAGTACCAACAGAAGGCCGCACATGACCCCGTGTAGTCTGTTCACGTGGCGGTTTTTGAGATCTCGATTTTTGCGGCCGCGGTAGTTTTGGTTCATTCGGAGTCTCGCTTGCGGGCGCGTCGTGTTGCATCGAGCCCAGGTAGGAGATTCATGACACACGGAACCATATACAGGGTGAATAGAGTGGAGACGAAAAGCCCACCGGAGACCGAGATCCCCAACGGCTGAATGACATTGGTTCCGTCGCCCAAGGCTAGGGCTATCGGCAGCATACCCAGAATCGTAGTGCTCATGGTAATGATGATCGGGGCAAAACGGAGAGTTGCTGCGTACAGCAGCGCCTCTTGACGGGTGTCAAAGGCCGTTCCGTTTCGATAGTAGAAATCCAGCATAATGATGGCGTTGTTAACCACAATTCCTCCAAGCAGAATAGTTCCCAAGAGCGAGTTCAAAGAGAGTGTAGAACCAAACACATAGAGCGCCAGAATGACACCCATAAATCCCAGTGGCACCGTCAGGAGAATAACCAGCGGCACGCGAACCGAGTTGAACTGTAGAGTAAGCACCAGAAAGACGGCCAGCAAGCTCACTGCCAAGGCAACAAAAAGTGAGCCGATGGAGTTCTCAACCTCTACACGCGGATTCAGAACCTGGTAGGTATACCCTTCCGGCAAGCGCAGCGTCTCGTTTATGAGATCGAGTGCCTGTGTCTGCCGCTCGGCTCGCAACTCTTCCGACGCGTACCGTGGTAGCATTCCATAGATGTTGAAGCTCTGCTCACCGTCCTCGGTCACGATCTCGGTCGGCCCGGTACGTTGCCTGACATCAAAGAAGTGGCGCAATGGAATTCCCCGACCTTCATGTGGCACAAGAATACTCTCGAAGTCGTTGCGTGAAGCAACAGCGCCATCCGGATACACCAACCGCACCGAAACAGTGTCGCTTCCTTCGGTCATTTCAATGGCCTGGCTTCCGGCAAGGATCGTACGGCCTAAACTCACCAGTCCGGAAATGGAGTAAGCCGGGAAGGCATCTATGACCTCGCGGCGCGGAGACAAAATAAGTTCCTGGGCCTGGTTTGGTGAGGGGCTGGTAGCCACTCGGTTATACACCCGTGCCTCCCGCAGAATTTCGGCCAGGTCGTCAATGAGCTGAACAACCACAAGGTTGTCAGGGCCCTCTATCTGCAGGTGGAAGTCCCAGACAAAGGGTAAGGGCATAGCCGCTGGGTCCCAAGGAAACACGCGAAAACGCCACTCGGCCGAGTCAGGATAGAGCTCGCTCAACTCCTCCTCAACCTCGATCCTGCGCGAGCTGGTCCCAAGCGAGAGAATCATGGTGCCAGAGCTTGCCGACCGAATCTGCACGAACAGACTTTCCAGATCCGCGGCGTAGCGCTCCAGCAGCTCCTGTTCAACCGGCTCAATTGCCGAGAGGAGCTCCTCACCGTCCTCGGTCTCGGAGTTGCTAAAGAACAGCACTACCTTGTCACTGTCTGGCTCGCCGATTATCTCCACAGGGACACGCGGGAGAATAAACACAAGCAGGGCCAGCAACGCTCCAAAGGATACTAGAATAAACAGGGCAGAGGCGAGCCGCCGGGAAAGCAGCGCCGCGAGTGAGGCTCTGTAGGCACCGGTCATTCGCCCGAGCAACGCTTCCGACAGGCGTGCAGCTGCAGACTTCCCGGCCTCCGCCCGG
>PXEI01000364.1 GCA_003564775.1 Spirochaetaceae bacterium | reverse complement strand
CGAACCGGACAACGTTCTGGAGTCCGGCATCGAGATACTCGTGCAACCTCCAGGCAAGAAGCTGGAGAGTATTGAGCTACTTTCCGGTGGAGAGCGTTCCCTTACTGCGGTCGCAATGCTGTTTGCTACGTTTATGGTCAAGCCGTCGCCTTTCTGCTTGTTAGACGAGATCGATGCCGCCTTGGACGAGAGCAACGTTTCCAGATTTGTGTCCATGCTGAGTGAGTTCTCGCAGAACTCGCAGTTTATTGTAATTACGCACAACAAAAAGACCATTGCGGGTTCACGTACACTTTTGGGTGTTACAATGGAGGAGTCCGGAGTATCTAAGGTCGTGTCAATACGGATCGGAGCGGAACAAGAGGCGTATGCGTAGCGTTGAAGAGGTTTTCAGCGGCAGAATACCGCTGATTGCCGCTGCTTTTGGTGGTGTGGTTTTGTTGGCTGTACTGCTGACAGTGGTGGTGAGTCTTGTTGTGCAATCAGGCAGCACAGGCGATCAACCCCGGATGGAATACACGCATTTTTTCCAACGCAGGCCCATAAGTGTCGAACACATGGTGCTTCCTACCGCTCTGCCGAATGAGGCTCATGTGCCGGTTAGATTTCGCGAGCCGCAGCAGGAGTGGTCTGCTGAGGATATCGAACCATTTCTTTTGGATTCTCGTTCGCTTGGGCTTGAGTATCTGCGTGGCGAAAACGCGGCGCAGCTTGAGCGAATGCTCGAAGCAATACCCTAGTGACTCTGCGCGGGCAGAGAAGGCGGGCAGAGAAGGAGTTGGGATGCGGCGCTGGGATCCGTTGCTTAAGAGTGACTTAACTCGTTGTCGGGCGGTCGCGAGAGTTCTCATCACAACCGGATTGGCAGTCCTGGGCCTTGTCCTTTTTGTGGCGTGTGCAAGCACACCCCCGGACGATCCGGATGAGCTGGCGGCAGCTCATCGGCTATCACAGCAGGAAGAACCCGAGCCAGAGGTCGAGGAAGAGCCCGATGACGATGTAGTTGAGCCAGCAGACCTTTCACCCTTCCGAGAACTTCCACCAGCACCGGCTGCCGAGTCTGTTCCGCCGGATACACCGGAGATCGAGACTCTCGAAACAACTCCCCCACGTATACCGGAGATAGCAACTCCTGAGTTAATCCTCCCTTCCACCGACGCCTTGGCCGATGCTTCTCCTTCGCAAGCATCTGAAGACACACCTGAGCCGTCGGATGAGCCGTCGGATGAGCCGTCTGGCGCAGCGACACAAGAGAGGCCACAAGAGAGGCCACAGGACACAAGCTCAGACATGCCGCCGGGTACTGCGCAGGGCACGGACCAGGATGGTATGACGATGTTGGAGCAGCCAGCCCCACCAGCCCCACCAGCCCAGGTGGTTCCGTCCCAAACCACGCCTGCTCCGCCTGTTGCATCTCCGGATGTGGAACAGCCCCCCTCCGGGCCACCTGCGGATACCGAGCAACCCCCCGAACTCGCACCCGCACCCGCACCCGAAATCGCACCCACTCCCGCACCCGCACGCGAACTCGCGGCGAGCCTCGGTGAAGAGGTGAGCGTGGAGTTGCCCGGCCTTGGCTGGATCTATCTTGGATCAGAGGACCCGGGCGCACCGGAACTCCGGCGACGTACTCATCACGCTGAGAGTACCGAGTTTGTGTTTCGTACCCGAGGTGAAGGGACACACCGGCTACGATTCCAGAGACAGGATCTATCATTGGGTGCACAAGAAACTCAAGAGCTCCTCCTGAACACTCTGCCAACCGATGCTTCCGCGCGTTTGAGCCAGGAGGCACAGTCGGAGCTACCGGAAGATGCCCCTGCGGAACGAGGCACCACGGATATCTCTGAAAGTGATCTTCCTCAGCAGAGCGGTATCGACATGACTCCCGAGACCCTGCACCAGGCACTTGAGCAGTCCTTGCTTGAAGAGCGTGATACAGATGCCGAGAGATTTCTTCAACAGCTCCTTGATGCTGGGTATGTACCGGAGGCGGGGCTGCTTCGCGAAGCCGCTGAGAGAAGGGCCGCACGAGGTGAGATTGGTGGCGCTATAGATCTATTGGAACAACACCTGATTGAGTACCCAAGTCGTAACGGGCGCGACAGAGTACACTATCTTCTGGGTTCGCTGTACGAGGCCGATTCAGAACGCCGGGATCTGCGTAAGTCACGAAGCCACTACGAAGTCGTGGTTACTGAGTATCCAAGGAGTCGTTATCTTGACGATTCTCAGCGCCGCATAAACTATCAAAATCGTCACTTTTTTGAAATCCGATAGCAGACACGCGATATTGGCGCTCCGGTGCCAAAACTCGGCTCGGTTGACAGTATGGAACTGTTTACGATATAAGTACATTTACATTTTAGCGGGGTTCCGACACAATGCTTGAGCGCATTTCCAGTAAGTTTTCCGATGTCGCACGGCGCATGTCGGGTCAGCATAAGATCTCTGAAAAGAACGTCCGGGACGCTGTTGAGGAAATAAAACTTGCGTTGCTTGAGGCGGACGTCAATGTACGGGTCGTACGTCGATTTGTAAACAGCACGATAGAAGAAGCTAGCGGAGAAGCCGTACTTCGGTCGGTAGCTCCCGGACAACAGTTCGTCAAAATTATTCATGACCGCATGGTCGCGCTGCTTGGTGATGAGCGCAGTGACCTTGAGCTTCGTGGTCCGGATACGCTTTCGGTCATACTGTTGCTTGGTCTTCAAGGTTCGGGTAAGACGACCTCTGCCGCGAAACTGGCTGCACGCCTGTTGAAGTCGGGTCGCAGACCGCTGTTGGTGGCCGCCGACCTGGTTCGGCCAGCCGCAATAGATCAACTGGTGCTTCTTGGTGAGAAAGTACAGGTCGAGGTCTTTCACGACAAAGACGCCTCAGATCCGGTAAAGCTTGCCAAGGCCGCTCTCGCCCATGCAAAACGAAGCGCCGTGTTTGATACCGTTATCGTTGATACTTCCGGCCGAATGGAGCTTGACGACGATCTTATGCGCGAGATTGAGCGCATAAAGAAAACAGTTGATCCGGTTGAGACCTTGTTGGTTGCAGACTCCATGACCGGGCAGGGTGCGGTTGAGATTGCAAAGGCTTTTGACGAGCGTGTCGGGCTTACGGGAATTGTTCTCACCAAGTTTGACTCAGACGCTCGGGGTGGTGCCGCGCTCAGTCTAAAAACAGTTACCGGCAAGCCAATCAAGTTTATTGGTGTTGGTGAGAAACCGGAAGACTTTGAGCCTTTTCATCCTGATAGGATTGCGTCCCGTATCTTGGGAATGGGAGATGTCCTCAGCCTGGTTGAGAAGGCGCAGGAAACCATAGATGAGACCGAGGCGCTTGAGCTGCAGAAGAAGCTTCAGTCGTCCACTTTCACCCTGGAAGACTATTTGGAGCAGTTCGCTCGCTTACGGAAGATGGGATCGCTGGAGAAGCTTGCGGAGATGATTCCAGGATTAGCCGGACAGCTTCAAGGCGACGAGATCAATGAGAAAGAGGTACGTCGAGAAGAGGCAATTATCCTCTCAATGACCACCAGGGAGAGACATAATCATCGAATTCTTGGGCCATCACGGCGTAAAAGAGTAGCAAAAGGTAGCGGCACCTCGGTGTTCGAGGTTAACCGTCTGCTGAAGCGCTTTGAAAAAATGCGAGGTATGTTGAAAAAGGCCTCGAAAAATAAACAGTATCAGAATAAGATGCTGTCACAAATGCAAGGACATTAACGGTTTCTACCGATTGAACACCGAGGAGGGTTACAGAAGTGAGTGCGAAAATTCGACTGAAGAGATTTGGGGCAAAAAAACGCCCGTATTACCGTATCGTGGTAATGGACTCCCGCGAACCACGAGATGGCCGCGCCATTGATGAAGTGGGTTTCTACCATCCAATCGAGGCTGAGGAAAAACAGCTTGAGGTTAAGGAAGAACGAATTCGGGAATGGCTTGATAAAGGCGCTGAGCCTTCGGACACCGTCCGCAAGTTACTGAACAAGAAGAATATTTATTTGAAATAGCTTCGGATCAGCCGGAACACTACACGGCATGCGGTTGCCCCAAAGGCAACCGTCTGAAGGAGACGGACGTGGAGAAAGAACTCGTAGACTACGTAGCACGTGCGCTCGTCGACGATCCGGAAGATGTCGAAGTGAACCTCATAGAGGGTGAGAAATCAACCATTCTCGAGCTGCGGGTTTCACAAAACGATATTGGAAAGGTAATCGGCAAACACGGTCGTATCGCAAAGGCTATGCGTACCATTTTGAGTGCGGCCGCAACCAAAACCGGTAAAAGGGTGGTGCTTGAGATTCTGGATTAAGGCGCTATGAAAGATGAAATGGCGGTAGCTATCGTCGGCGCTCGTTTCGGCGTACGCGGCGAAGTTAAACTGCGCAGCCTCTCGGAAGAGGTTGAGCATTTGCTTAAACTGGAACTGGTGACCTTGTGCAAAGGCAGTGAGAGAAAGGCGCACCGTATCAGCTCTGCACGACGCCATTCCGGCGACGTGCTGGTGCGTTTTGAAGGGGTTGAAACCCCGGAACAGGCGCGACTTTTTACCGGGTATGAGGTGCGGGTTCCACGTGAACAAGCAGCGCCGCTTGGTGAGGGTGAGTACTACATCACCGATCTGATCGGGCTCAGCCTCATGCTAAATGGCGAGTCGGTTGGCACTGTGAAGTCACTGTGGAATAGCGGAGCCCACGACATGATCGACGTCGAGAAAGCTGACGGGTCTATGGTCGTTGTCCCGTTTATCGAGCGCTATATCGGGAAGGTAGACCTTGAAACCAAGAGTATAGAGGTGCTGGTCGACTGGATACTGGAATGAAGTTTACGGTATTAAGCCTGTTTCCGGACTTTGTTCACAGTTACTTCTCGTGTTCGATAGCGGCCCGCGGGGTAAACAAGGGTCTGCTCGGCTATGATGCCATCGATATACGAGACTTCACGCATGATGTGCACAGAAGTTGTGACGATGCACCCTACGGCGGCGGTGCTGGAATGGTTATGAAGCCGGATGTGCTTGCTGAGGCACTTCACGCAGTCGAGGCTACCGGGAAACGAGTGGTCTATCCGACCCCATCCGGAAGGCCGTTGTCCTCGGCCGTAATTGCCGATCTAGCCACTGAAGGTGAGTTGGTTTTTGTGTGTGGTCGCTATGAGGGTATAGATCAGCGAGTAGTAGACCGCTATGTTACCGACGAAATATCGATCGGTGACTACGTTATTGCATCTGGTGAGCTGGCTGCAATGGTAATAATTGACAGCGTCATGCGGCGAGTTCCTGGAGTGATTTCGGGCGAGTCGTTGCAGCAGGAGAGCTTTGAACAGGGGTTGCTTGAGTATCCCCATTATACTCGTCCTGAAGAATGGGATGGGAAGCGGGTGCCGGAGGTTTTACTTTCGGGACACCATGCAAAGATAGAAGAGTGGCGATTTAGAAAGAGCGTTGAGAAGACGCTTCGAGTGAGACCGGAGCTCTTGGAGCCGGGTAGACTCGAAGCGGCAGGACTTGCCGCCGAGGATCGCCGAACCGTGATGAAGATACTTAATTCAGGAGGCCAAGATGGACTTGGTAAGGATGATTGAGGCGGAGCAGGAGAAGCCGGAGGTTGAAAACTTCCGCATTGGTGACACGGTAAAAGTGCATTTTAACATCGTGGAGGGAAAAACCGAGCGGGTACAGGTCTACGAAGGGCTTGTAATTGCAAAGAACAACTCCGGAGTACGACGTAGCTTTACTGTACGCAAGATCTCCTACGGCGTAGGGGTGGAGCGAATATTTCCTTTAGCATCACCTCGAATACAGAAGGTTGAGGTTGTACGACGCGGCCGTATCCGTAGAGCCAAGCTGTACTATATTCGAGGACGTGTTGGTAAGCGAGCGAAAGTTGCCGAGCTTATCCGCAAGAAGAGCGACATCAAGAAAGCTTCGGAATAGGCAGTCGCCCGGTAGAAATCTATGGACCCCAGCGGGCGGATCTCTCGAATAGTCGGTGTTCCACGCCTGACTGAACCTCCGACCGGCGGCACCCAATCTGTGTCGGTTGAGGTTGTGAGAGTTCTGGGTCCTGGGCGTTTTCTCGTCAACTACGGCGGTCGCAGTGCGACCGCTTTTTCGTCTTTAGACCTTCAACCTGGACAGATGTTGAAGGCGAATCTCTCTCAGGACGCTCAAGGCCTTGTCATTCGTGTTCCCGTGGACTCACAAGCTGATCCTCTCTCCGCCGTTCTTCGCGAGCTCTCCGTGCCGGATGATGCAGTGTCGCGGCGGGTTGTGGAGGCTCTACTCCGGACCGGGTTGGGTTTAAACCCTGACCGAATAGTCCATCT
>PXEI01000448.1 GCA_003564775.1 Spirochaetaceae bacterium | reverse complement strand
TGCTGTCCAGCACAATCTTCATGAGGCCTTCGGAAGCTGCCTCGGCATGGGCGCGGTCCACACCGGCGAAACTCTGGCGCACTACTCGTGTGGGTATGCCCGCCGCATGTGCCGAGTCCTCACTATGTCCAATAGAGGCGAGCTCTGGATCGGTGTAACTAACCCAGGGAACGGTGCGGTACTCAATCCTGCCGCCAGCGTGTAATGCAATGCGGCGAACTGCCAACGCCCCCTCTGCCCCGGCGACATGGGTAAAGGGGTAGGCGCCGTTGGCGTCACCCACTACGTAGATATGCGGTCGGGAACTCTGGAGCTTCTCGTTGACCGGAATATACCCGCCCCGTCCAGTGTCTATGCCAGCGGCGTCAAGCTGGAGTTCGTCTGTATTGGCCGTGCGGCCAGCCGCCACCAGGATCTGTTCAGCCTCCAACAGCTGTTCCCCCTGTGGCCCGCTGACTGAGAGGTGTTTTTTTCCGTCTGCAGCACTCACCTGCGTTACTCTGGCACTTGTAACTATGCCAATGCCCTCGTTATGCAGACGCTTGGCAACAACCTCGGCAAGCTCGGCGTCGTCCCGAGGAAGGATCCGGGGTGCCATATCTACGAGCGTCACCTTGGAGCCAAGGCGCGCAAAACACTGCCCCAGCTCAACTCCAACGGGCCCGGCGCCCAGTACAACCAAGGAGCCTGGAAGCCTGGGCAGAGAGAAAACCTCTCTGTTGGTAATGTACCCGGCCTCGGCCAGTCCAGGCACAGGCGGCACCGCGGCACGGCTGCCGGTAGCAATCACAATGTGCTTTGCCGAGATCACCTGGCCGTCAACCTCAACCTCGTGATCGTTTCGAAACTGGGCGGTAGATAGAAACACCTCGGCTCCGAGACTGCGAAAGCGCTCCGGCGAGTCGTGGTGGGCAATTGCCGCAATGACGTTCGAGATGCGTGCATTGACCGCCTCCATGTTAACGACCGGTCCCTCGTAGGCGGTGTTCCCGTAGCCTTTAGTTTCCGCTGCAGCAGCAAAGAGCCCGGCAGTATGGATGAGTGTCTTGCTGGGGACGCAGCCAAAGTGCAGGCAGTCGCCACCCATATGCTCACGCTCAATGAGTGCGGTCTTGAGGCCGAGCTGGGCGCAGCCTGCTGCAGTGGTAAGGCCTCCCGCACCACCGCCAATAATTATGAGGTCGTGGGTGTATTGCATGGTGGTTACTCCTTGATTTCTCAAACAACTTGTAGTTACAATATAATATACGAGGGAGGCCAGAGCTATGAACAGTAGGGTAACCCGGTTATCAGCATTTTTTGGGTTTTTTCTGGTGGTGCTTGCGCTCGTTGTTGGACCCGTTGTCCTGAGCGCCGCCGGTGGTAGTTAAGAGGCCCCAGGGCCGTCACCAGAACAAGGGGAAATGTCTCGCCTCATTGCGTTGAGCGCTCGTTTTGGATCGGCCGAGGCCGCAGATATTGAACTGCCACCCGAGTACCAGAACCAACCGCCTCCGCCACGAGCAGACCGCGAGTTCAGCACCGACTTCAGCCGAGCTGCGGTCTCGTTTAGCGACATTATCGCCGGAGGCCCACCTAAGGACGGCATTCCGGCAATTGACCAGCCTGTGTTCGAGACGGTAGCCGAGGCAGATCGCTGGCTGGAGGATCGGGAGCCGGTCATTCTTGTCCGTGCTGAGGGACGGGCAAAAATTTACCCCTTGCGCGTTCTTACCTGGCACGAAATTGTTAACGACAGCATTGGTGAGCTTCCGATCGCGGTTACCTACTGTCCGCTGTGCAACACGGGTATGGTCTTTGACCGGCGGCTGGGGAGTGAGGTGCTGGACTTTGGTGTGTCCGGACGCCTCATCTACAGCAACATGATCATGTATGACCGCCCGAGTGAGACATGGTGGATACAGGCAACCGGCACTGGAATAGCGGGCAGGCACACCGGCCGCAAGCTGAGCCTTGTGCCGTCCAGCATGCTCGCCTGGCGCGATCTCAAAGAGGCCTTTCCTGAAGCCGAGGTGCTCTCGCGCTCAACCGGTCATGCGCGTGACTATGGGCGGAATCCGTACCAGGGCTACGACCGCTCTGCTCAGCCCTTCCTGTATCGCGGCCCCAACCGCACCAGCCGCAGCGAGAATCCTATGGAGCGCGTGCTCACGATCTACCATGGTGATACCGCACGTGCTGTTTCCTACACCGAGCTCTTTGAGCACGAGGTTCTGAACATAGAACTGGAGGGGCAGGATATAGTTGTGTTTGGAAAGCTTGGTACTGCCAGTGCGTTGGATTCCGGGCGCATTCCAGATGGGCGCGATGTCGGCAGCGCGGCAGCTTACTACGCCCAGTCGGCGGAGCAAGTCTTACGTTTTGCACGGCACCCAGAGGGGTTCCGCGACAACGAAACCGGCAGCATCTGGGACATAACAGGCCGGGCCATCTCCGGCCCTCTTGCAGGCGCCACGCTTGAGCCAGCCCCTGCTGTTGAGCACTTCCTGTTCTCGTACCGCGCGTTTCACGGCTACCAGTAGCTTAGTGTGACGCCTTGCGGAGGTTCGGGTTGTCGGCCCGCATACCAAGCACGAGAAGCGCCAGGCATACCGGTATAAACGCGTACGTGACACCCCAGAAGGAACCGGTGAGCTCTACCGAGACGCTGTAGAGGTACGGGCCCAGCGCGCTTCCGGCGACAAACCAGGCGGCGGAGTATCCGGAGATGCTCCCCAGGTGCTCCAAGCCAAAGAAGCGCGGCCAGACCACAGTGTGGTTCACCGCGAACATGGCGGTTGCCACGCCCTTGGACAGTACCAACAGAACATAGGCTGCCAGTCCAAAAGACAGGAGCGGAATTGAGACAAGAAAGAGTGTGAGTGCTGCGGCATGCATCATTGCAAAGTACTTGAGGGGTAGTCGGTCGCTCGCAATGCTGGCAACTGGCGTCACCAGTATGGAGATTAAGGAGGCCGGGAAAAACACTGCAAGTGCCACGGTTGCGCCGATGCCAGCCTCGGCAAACACCGCTACTACATGGAAGGTAAAACCGGTAATAAGTCCGGAGCCCAGTGTGACCACCAGGAGAAAGACCCAAAAGGCCAGGCTTCGTCGGGCCTCGGCAAGGTTCAAGTCCCTATCCGGACGCATGGGCTCCTTGCTTGGGCGCAACCCCATGCGACGGCCAATACGCGCCGCCACCGAGCGTGATCCTGAGACCAGTCTCACAATTGGGCTGACTGGCTTGTTCGGAGGCGGAACCGGCGGCTGATAGTCGGCGGGAGGGTCACTAAAGGTAAAGGCCACCACAAGCGCAAAACCGGGACACACAACTGCCGCAATGATCAGCCAGGCGCCGGTCATGCCAAAGCTTGAGATAAGACCGTTGAATACCGGTGGCGCCAGCGCAAATGCCAGGGGAACTACGCTGCCAATTACCGCACTCACGACACCGCGCTTGTCATCAAACCATTTCAGGACCATGGTACGGCCTACAAGTGGCATGAGCCCTTGCCCAAAGAACCGAATAAGGAAGAAGCCCAGGGACATAATGATGAGCGCCGAGGCGGCGGTTGGCAGTCCGGCGGCGGTGAGAAGACCCAGTACGCGCGGCGCCTGCGTAAGGCCAACCAGACTCAGGGCCAGGGCCACCGTGACGCCGGTGCCGGTAGCTCGGCTGCCAAGCCGGTCATACACCCTTCCGGCCGGGGTCAGCATGACTGCACTCGCAATCGTGCCAATAAGGTAGGCCAGGCTGAGTTGCGCCCGGCTCATGCGCATGGCGTCAATGAGCGGCCCGGTAAATGCACTCACGCCAGCGGTCTGGCCGGGGGTGCTCAGGACTATGGCAAGCACACCCAGCACAAAGAGGACTGATCTGGGCAGGACACGTGGAGTAGAGCGTATAGATGACGACATCACACCATTAAATCCTTAATGGCACTGTAGTACAATAGGAACGGTCAAATTAGTCGCGCACACGCATGTACTCGGCATCTGTATCGTAAGGATACCCAAAGTCGGGGTCACTGGCGGCGTCCAAACGTGCCATCTGCTCCGTGCTCAGGCGGAACTCGGCCGCCCCAAGATACCCGACCAGATGCTCCATGGTTCGCACTCCCATAATTGGCGAGCTCACTACATCCTTACACAGGAGCCAGTTCACCGCGACCTGAGCCGGGGTTTTGCCAGCTTCCTCGGCCACCGCAAACAGTACGTCAAGGACTCCCCAGGTGTGTTCGTTGTTGCGTCTGCTCCAGCGTTCCATCCAGCCGTGCTTCTCTGCCCGTGCAATGCGGCTGTCCTCCGGTGGGGCATCCATGCCACGATGAAACTTCCCGCTGAGCCATCCCCCGGCAAGCGGGCTCCATGGAAGCACACCAAGACCCTCCTCACGGGCAACATGCAGCAGTTCCCACTCGGTGCCGCGGGCCAGCAGGTTATACTGCGGCTGGAGGGTCATAAACGGCTCCAGTCCGGCCGCCACCGCAACATCAATTGCCTTCTGCAGTTGGGAGCCCAGCATGTTGCTTGCTCCCAGGTACCGCACCTTGCCCTGGTGCACCAGGGCGCTCAGTGTTCCCAGCGTCGTTTCAAGTCGGGTGAGCGGGTCCCAGCCGTGAATTTGGTACAGGTCGATGTACTCAGTATTCAGTCGCTCCAGACTTGCCGCTACACCGTCCATAATGTGCTTGCGGGAAAGCCCGGTCTCGTTGGCCCCCTGTCCCATGGGGTAGCGCACCTTGGTGGCAATGATAAAGTCCTCACGGCGCTTCCCGCGCAACCACTTACCAATGATGCGTTCCGAGATCCCGTGTGAATAGACATCGGCGGTGTCTATGAAGTTGCCGCCCGCCTCTACGTAGGCGTCAAGAATAGCGAAACTGTCCTTCTCTGTTGTTTCACGGCCAAAGGTCATGGTGCCAAGACACAACTCACTCACCTTGAGACCGGTACGTCCAAGTAATATGTTTTTCATGCGATTCACCTCCCGCTAAGTATACTGAGGGTGGGAGCCGGGCGGAAACTGGCGATGTTGTAATTGATTGTAGATACAACCTATAGTATCTTGGTAAAGACCGCTACGGAGGCGCAAACACAAGGAGAGTCACTACATGAAGAATTACGATGTCATTTTGGTTGGAACCGGGCAGGCTACCGGGAGCATTGTACCGGAACTCCTGGAGATGGGACGCTCGCTTGCAATTGTGGAGGGCGACCGGGTAGGTGGAACCTGCGTGAACTGGGGGTGTACCCCCACCAAGACCCTGGTTGCCAGCGCGCGTGCGGCCCATATGGCCAGGCGCGGTACCGACTTTGGTGTGAGCAGCTCCGGTCTTTCGGTGGACTTTGCCAAGGTTATGCAGCGCGTCAACGATATTCGTGTTCCGAGTTCGGAAGGTTTCCAGGCCTGGCTTGAGGACATTAGTGATTTCTACAGTGGTTGGGCCGAGTTTGTGGACGAACACACCCTTCGCATTGGTGAGCAGGAGATTCGGGGTCAGCAGATTGTCATTCACACCGGCGCTACCGCCGTCAAACCCCCAATTGAAGGCATAGACTCGGTGCCGTGGCTGGACAACAAAGGGATCCTGGCGCTGGAAGAGCTGCCGGAGCACCTGCTGGTGCTTGGGGGTTCCTACATCGGTCTTGAGTTTGCTCAGGCATTCAGACGCCTGGGAAGTCGCGTCACGGTTTTGGAGTACGGTGAGCGGCTTATTGGGAGAGAGGACCCGGAGGTGAGTGAGGCTGCACGTGAGATTCTGGAAGCCGAAGGCATCTCATTTCATGTGCAGTCCGAGGCGCTTAAGCTCAGCGGTACACCGGGGAACATACGCTTGGGTTACCGTCAAAACGGTAAGCTTGGGGAGCTGCAGGGCTCGCATATTCTCATTGGCGTGGGGCGCCGCCCGAACACCGAGGGGCTGAACCTGAAGGCGGCTGGCGTGAAAACCAATGAGCGTGGTTTTATTGAGGTAGATGAAGTCGGACGCAGCTCAACCCCGCACATATTTGCGCTGGGCGATGTCAACGGGAAGGGCGCCTTTACCCACACCTCGGTGCATGATGGGCAGGTGTTCATTGACCACCTGCGGGGCGGCAACCGCACAATCTCGGAGCGGACAATGATCTACTCCATGTTCATTGACCCGCCGCTGGCGCGGGTGGGAATGTCTACTGAGCAGGCGCGGAACTCCGGACGCAAGGTGCTCCAGGCGACGCGGCAGATGAGTGCCATAAACCGGGCACGCGAGAAGGACGAGACGCAGGGCTTCATTCGCCTCCTGGTAGATGGTGACACACAGAAGCTGCTAGGCGCGACGGTGTTTGGCGTTGGCGGCGACGAGATTATTGGAATGCTGGCTC